>CAMDZK010000219.1 GCA_945910665.1 uncultured Peptostreptococcaceae bacterium | reverse complement strand
CTTTTTTATTTTTATTATTTTTAGTCAATTTTTATTCACCTATAGTGTTGATCAACGACATATAGTACCTGATGACTGTTCAATAGTTTACTTCTCTTTATCTTTTTCTTTTGGGTCCCTATTGATTGAGCTAAGGGCAGCTCCAAAGGCTACGCCTAATGCAATCCCTATTCCAATATTGTCCATCATTATCCCAAAAGCAACTCCTAAGGCTATACAAATTCCCATCCACATCCCAGTATTACCTTTGTTATCGCTCTTCTTCTGTTTACTCATGATAAAGTCCTCCTCGACTTTTTCATCTCAAGCACGCTACATTGAGAAACCTAACGCACCAGTTTCATTGAATTCCTTCATTCCTAGTGACTGATAAAATGCTTTCGTTGCAGGTGAATTCTCAGTAGTTAATATAATCTGCTTTGCGTATCGGATCTCTTTTAACATCTTTTGCATTAAATACTTTCCGATTCCTTGCCTTTGATAATCAGGATGGACCAAAACATCTTGAATATAAGCAATGTATACACCGTCGCCTACGACTCGAATCAAGCCAATTAGACGTTCTCCGTCCCAAGCTGTTAAGTAATGCTTGGCTCCTTCGAGTAAACTCGTTAAGTCCGGATTATCTTGTGTGTAAGCGCTCCATCCGACACTTTCATATAAATAAATCAGTGCCTCGTGGGTAATATCGACTTTCTTTTGGTATTCAATCATTTTATAGATCCATCTTATTTAATACATCGCGAAGTACTCTTAATTCTTCTTCTGTAAAAGTTAGTCCTTTCCCCATTTTGTCGTATTCTGGACTCCAGTCTCGTATATCAAATTTGGGTTCACGTTCATTCCAACTAACTTTTGTTAATTCTTTTGACCAACCTTTCGCATTCTCACTTAATTGGCCGTAATGTTCTATAATTTCAAATTTAAAGTCTGCCATACTATCTCTCCTCTATTATGCTGTCGCAATATCTGCGAGTTCAAAGTTAATAACTGCTACTAAATCCCTTGGGTTTACTTCCACTGAAAAGCCAACTTTTCCTCCGCTGAATAAAATAAGTTCGTACTCTTTCGCCGATTCATCTAGCACAGTCTTAAATTGCTTCTTCATCCCAATGGGTGAACAACCTCCATGCATGTAGCCTGTGAGTGGAAGTAATTCTTTTTCTTTGATCATATGAATATTTTTTTCGCCAACAGCTTTGGCTGCTTTTTTTAAATTCAATTCTTGCGTTACTGGAACAACGAAGACGTAATGTTCACCCGATTTTCCTTGTGTAACAAGGGTTTTGTAGATGGGCGACTCGACCTTTAATTTGTCTACATCTTCCCATTGATAGCCAGTATACTCGATTTTATTTTGCTCAAGCACACGCATCACATTTGTTTTATCTTTTTTCGCCATTTTATCACCTGTCTTTGCCTTCTTTACACTATCATTATAACTGAAATGCAAGCTAGTATAAAATAAGAACAACTTATTCACTTCAGTGAATAACACGAACAATAGTATTTATTATACGTTTATTATTCGCGATTCATTGAAAGGAAGTCCATCTATTGCCTATTATAGATAAAAGTTATTTTTTTAAGGAGGACATCATGAATAAAGCATCACTAAAACATTTAATCGACGTGGCTGCAGGGCGAACATCGGCAGATCTCGTCATTAAAAATGCACGAATTGTCGATGTCTATCAAGGGCAATTAATTGAAGGGGATATTGCGATCACAGAAGGCGTCATTGCCGGCATTGGGGGCGATTATGAAGGTAAAGAGGTTCACGACTTAGCAGGTAAGATTGTAGCACCCGGGTTAATCGAACCACATATTCATGTTGAATCTTCCTATGTGACTCCAGAAGAATTTGCACGGTTATTAGCGATTCATGGGACAACAACGGCGCTCGCGGATCCTCATGAAATTGCTAATGTGGCTGGCATGGACGGATTAAGCTACATGATTGATGCATCTCAGAATGTAGGGATTGATATCCGTTATATGATGCCTTCTTGTGTGCCTGCAACGAATATGGAAAACTCTGGCGCAGTTATCACTGCCCAAGATATGGTTCAACCAATTATTGACGGGCAAGTTGATGGTTTAGCTGAATTTATGAACTTTCCAGGTATTATTAATAATGAGGATAGCGTCATTGACAAAGTGATGGTGGCTCGTGAGCACGGCAAGCGTATTGACGGACACAGTCCGATGGTTACAGGTAAAGATTTGAATGCTTATATTGCTGCTGGGGTGGAAAATGATCATGAATGTACTACGATTGAAGAAATGCATGAGCGATTAAGTCGCGGTATGTATGTCTTCTTGCGTGAAGGGTCTGTGACACAAAACTTACGCATGTTACTTAAAGGAGTCACTTCTTCCAATAGCCGTCGCTGTCTTTTATCTGGTGACGATGTCCAAGCAAAGACACTTTTAGAGTTAGGTCATCTAGATAATAGTTTACGAATTTGTGTTGAAGAAGGTCTGGATCCAATGACTGCTATTCAAATGG
>CAMDZK010000218.1 GCA_945910665.1 uncultured Peptostreptococcaceae bacterium | reverse complement strand
TTCATGCGATAAAACTCATCTGGCTGACATCCAATTTGACTAATATACAATTTACGAGTAAAAGCTTTTATTTTATCCAGATGTTCTTCCACCATTTTTTCACCAACTGCTTCCAATGCTTTTATATTTTTTATACTGGCATTATCCATATGAGGACTGACATCAAATTGACTTAAATCTGGTTCAATTCTAAAATATTGATCCCGAATATGCTGGCACCGATACAGGACTTTTAATTGATGATCAACGGTCTGAGAACCTGCTGAACCATAAATATCAATGACAGGGACCACCCATCCCACTTTTCCCCATCTTTTAGATGATTCATACGGATACGTTTTACCTTTAGAACCTGTCCCTAATGACAAAATCATAATATCATCTGGCGACGGTTGAAAAGGAAACTTACAAGCTTCAACATAAGCGCATAACGCAGGATTATTCGCAAACATTCCTCCATCAATTAAGGAGTATGACTCTTCTTTAGACTGATTATTTAACTTAGCAACCGGAAAATAGGTAGGAGCTGCTGTTGAAGCCCGAATCACCTCTCGAACTAAAAAATTTTTATCAACCTCTCGATAAGCATTCATCTGATTAAAAAAAATGGCTTCCCCATGTTCCACATCATACGCTGGAAACAAACAGGGTTTCACCAAATCTTCTAACCGTAAGTCACCAAAATAATCAGCTAACATCTTTTCAAGCTTTTCAGCCTTATATAAAGGACTCGTTAATCCAAAATAATCTATCAGTTGCGTTTTCCATGAGCGTTCAAACATTTCACCTCCATGAGCTAAGTATAAATCTAATACCTCTTTAGCACTATATTTTGAATGAGTACTCCCAAAACCATCTGGACAAAGATACAAGCCTGCTAAGATACTTCCTGTACTCGTTCCAGCAATCAAATCAAAATAATCACTAATTCTTGTATTGGGATTTTGACTATACTCTTGCAATAACTCTTCTATCTTTATCATGATTTTAGCTGGAATAATTCCGCGTATTCCACCTCCATCAATCGATAGTACTCGAATTTTCCTTTTCATCTCTATCCCCCCTTAACACATCCTACTAACTAATATATGAGCATAGATACAGTATAATAATTAATCATTTCATATCGTATGTGCCAAACTATTTATATCCTTTATTAAACTGGATAGGCGAAAAACTGGCCTTATCTTTTCATCTTAGAAGGATTTTTATTTTTAATAGCATACTAATAGCTTTCTGAACCACAGGCATAGTAAGTGATTGTCAAATATACAAAAAAGAGACTAGCAACTAGTCCCTTATAAAATATCAGGTAATAATTCGATATAAAAATCAGAAAAATCATTTTGTAATGCCTCTTCTAATAAATCCTGAACTTTAGAATACAACCTAACCGATACATAATCATCATTAGGAAGTACATAAATAGAAATCCAAATCTTTCTGCCTGTGCGCACTACATCATACGTTGTTTCATGCAAATGATACGACTTTAGAATGGGTTCACATTTGTCTTTAATTAATACCATTGTTTCCTCTTCAGGAGCCATTAAAAAAATATCTCTCATCGCTGTTAAAACGGCACGAATTGGTAACGGTAAAATAAAACACGACAAAAAAATCGCAATGATTTGATCTAAATAAGGCAACAAAGCATCGAACCAAGGATGACTAACAAATGTAGGAACCAAAAAAGCAACTGACATCCCAAAACTTGCAATCGCATCAATGGACCACTCCATCATTTCTGTTTTCAAAATAGGGGAATTTGAATCTCGATTTAAGCGCCTCAATATTAAGATTACAATCACACTCAAACCTGTTGCAAACAACTCAAAATAAGCAATTTGCGTAAACTGAATATCACGCCCCCCATGAAACATCAACTGTACATTGTTTACGACAAGTGCCACTGTCACAGAAGCTAACACAAACCCTTTAATCGCAATAAACAACGATTCAACTTGCGAATAACCATAAGGTTGTTTTTCACTGACTGGCTTATAAAGTAGTGGAACAAGCTTTAATGAAAATAAGATCATCATCAACTCTGATGCATCATAAATTGAATCCATTAAAACAGCTTGCGACTTTGACAGAATAGCCATCAGAAGCTCCGCTAATACAAATAAAACCCCTGCTCCTAAAGAAATTTTCAAAGCTATTCGTTCTCTCTTCTCTTCTAAGCGCCTATCCATTCTTTCACAACTTTCTTTATGATTTTATATTCTATTATATTAAAGTAAATGAAAAATTACGCATAAAAAAAATGGATACTAATATAAAAACGTTCTTTTAGGCAACTATATCTAATTAAAAAACAACAAAAAAGACATCCCAGTGAGGATGTCCTTCATGATATTAAATGGTGCGGGTGACAGGAGTTGAACCTGCACACCAAAGGTACTAGAGCCTAAATCTAGCGCGTCTGCCAATTCCGCCACACCCGCAATTTGATTACTTTTTTATTATATCATCTTTTCAATAAAAAACAAGTAGAAAATAAAAAAAATGGTGTCCTGCAGAGGACTCGAACCTCTGACCCTCTGATTAAAAGTCAGA
>CAMDZK010000217.1 GCA_945910665.1 uncultured Peptostreptococcaceae bacterium | reverse complement strand
CATTTTTGAGAGTCTACGACCTGGAAGGCTCCATCGTCAGTTCTCAAAAAGGTGACTTTTTTATGGGAAAAGACGAACGAAAGCTCCTAGATACTGCCATCGCTGGAATTAAAGCGAGAGGTGGACCGCAAGGGGGTGATCCTTGGAAAGACCAAATCCCTGGGGGAGAAACTTTCCAAGAGCAACTCATGCGAAGAATCAGAGAAACAGAAATTACGGAAGACCAAGCCTTTAAACGCGCAAACGTCGACCGGAGAACGTGGGCGAGTATTTACGTAAACCGCGATTATTTGCCCAAAAAGAATATCGTCATGGGATTTGCTACAGCATTGGAACTGAGCATGGTAGAAACGGAGCGATTTTTGCAAACGGCAGGTTATACGCTCACAAGTAATCAAATTGACGACGTCATTTACACCCACTGTATCCAAAATGGAATTGCAGACATCGACGCAGTCAACCGAAGATTATTCTATTACGATCAAAAACAATTAGGTGTTGTGTAAAAGTGTCCTTAGCGGGCACTTTTTTATTGGAATGAGTCCCTTTAAGACGGAGATCGTTACTATACGCTCTCGAATGTTTGTACCAAAAAGAACTAGGTATAATCTTTCTAGTACCCCATGGGGTATACAAAGGAGGTATTATGAATCAAAAAAATCATCGTCATGAAACGATTGGGATATACAAATGTTCAAAACATGGGATCCATCCGCGGCGATACTTCATTTACACTGCTCTCTAGCCGAAGGCGACGCACGTGCCGCAAGGCGTGCATCTCAGCACGGAGTGCGGCATCACTCCGCCTACAGCAGACCCAAATACCGTTTCACGTTGTCTCTTTCCAGCCGGTATTCCTCTGACAATTGAAACTCCGCGTCTTGGTAAATTCGGAATAAAAACTCATCCCACTGATACACGCGCAATCGTTGCACGTCCAGCTTCTTGGCAATTTTCTCCAGACGAATCAAATCCGCACCTGCTGGAATCGAATTTGTCTCGACATAATACCAATTTCCTTTTACACTTCCCAAACTTTTCTTTCCATCCAAATAGCCCAAAAGCAGCTGGGGCTCTGTTCTCGAATGATGGAAAGACAGGATCGATGGCAGACGCTCCGAAGGGACAATCATGCGCACATTGGGATGTTGAATCGGCAAATGCACAGGTGCCGTTGATGGAAGTCGGATTGCTGTAATCGAATCCACATCGTATCCATTCAACATCTTCCAAGGTAAGTTGTCATAAAAACACCCATCCATATAATAATCTCCCATCAACCGTTCATGGCGAAAAATCGGCATATATGCAGAGGCCAGCAAATAAGGAATCAACTGCCCTTCTTCCATCTCGTGTAAAAAGGGTTGTTCAGCACGACGTTTGGAAAGATTAATTGTCGTAAGTCCAAAAAGAATCCCGCTTTGCCTAAGTTTTTCTTCGTCGATACACTGTCTCAATAATGCCTTCAAAGGTGCAATATCCAACCCACCGTTGTAAGCGGTGAAGACTGCCGCCTGAGCGTATAAGGGCAATGCGTTGAAATTGGGTTTTTTCAGCATAATGTATTCCATATAACTTTCATTGGCAGAAAACAAATCTTGGAAGCGCAGCTGGCTCCACAAATCATAGGCAACTTTCCAGTCGCCTTGTCCAATGAGCGCGCCATTTAACGCCCCGACAGACGTTCCCACGATAATATCAAATTGTTCACCGGCCTCATACAGGGCGCGGTAGACGCCCATTAAATAGGCGCCGCGGGAAGCCCCACCTTCTAAAACTAATGCTCGCATCGTAGCCTCTCTTGTCGCTTCTTCTAAACCTGTGTAAAATAAAAGGGAAAGGAGTGTTTCAATGAATCGTAAACCTTGGGAAGTCTATTTTATGGAAATCGCTAAAAAAGTCGCCACCAGAAGTACCTGTGACCGTGCTTTCGTGGGGTGTCTCCTCGTCAACAACGACAACCGCATCGTATCCACCGGTTATAACGGATCCATAAAAGGCAATGCACATTGTGACGACATCGGCCACACCATGCGCGATGGCCACTGTATTGCCACCATCCATGCAGAAATGAACGCCCTTCTGTATTGTGCAAGAGAAGGAATCTCAGTCGATGGATGCGCAGCCTACGTGACACACTTTCCTTGCCTTAATTGTACCAAATCTTTAATCCAAGCGGGGATTACTAAAATATATTATAATGAAGGCTATCGTATCGACGACTACGCATTAGAACTGTTAGCAAAAAATAATATTCCAATTGAACAAATTGAAGTGGACGAATAAAATTAAAGAAATTTATGCTATGATTGAAAAGCCCCCCTGTGAAAAATGAACATAAGGGGGCTTTTTGCATCGGAAAAAGGCTGAAATTAGACTTTTATTCTTACTGGTGCCTTCTTCGTTGCATTGACACTACAAATGAGAAGACGTATACTATAATAGAAGAAACCTACGGGCGATAGCCCTTTTTTATTGAAAAATTTGAGGAGGAAATCCGATTAAAATATTAATCCCCGTGGTCGTGGGAGCCGTGATTGGTTATATTACCAACCATTTAGCCATCCGCATGTTGTTTCGCC
>CAMDZK010000216.1 GCA_945910665.1 uncultured Peptostreptococcaceae bacterium | reverse complement strand
CGATGGAGACTTCCAGGTCGTAGACTCTTAAAAATTCACGAATCGATCGCATGGCGACGATGAGCGCCTTTTCCTTTGGATAGCCGTATACGCCTGCAGATATGAGCGGAAAGGCGATGGTTTTAATGGAGTGTTTGACGGCGAGTTTTAGCGAATTGACATAACATCCAGACAGGTATTGTCTCTCATTTTGACTTCCCCCTTGCCAAATGGGACCCACCGTGTGAATGACGTATTTCGCAGGGAGATTATATCCCTTTGTAATTTTCGCTTCTCCTGTCTGACAACCGCCTAAGGTTTTACATTCTTCTAACAGTTCGGGGCCGGCAGCGCGATGAATGGCACCATCGACGCCGCCTCCTCCGAGTAATGATTCATTTGCTGCGTTTACGATGGCATCCACTTCCAATGTGACAATATCCCCTTGAATAATTGTTAATGGCATGGTGCCCTCTTTTCTGTTGTTTTAGAATCGGTGAATAAAGAGCCCTGAGCGAAGTTTTGGTTCAAACCACGTGGATTTTGGTGGCATCACATTGCCTGAATCAGCAATGCGCATTAGGTCTGAAATGGTCACTGGATAGAGTAAGAATCCAATTTCCATGTCTTCTCCCAAGCGTTTGGTGACACCCTCTACACCGCGAATTCCACCAATAAAGTCGACGCGATCCGATTTTCTTGGGTCATCGATGCCAAGGACGGGTGCAAGTAAATTCGTTTGAAGTATGTCCGCATCTAAGCTGTGAACAGGATGCTCTGGGTCAAAGGTCCCTTCTTTTGGCGTGAGTTTGTAGATTTTTTCTTTAAAGAACATGGTGAATTCGTGCTTTTTACTAGGACGCACGTCCTCTCCTTGGATTTCTTCCACGTCAAATTTTTCTTTCACTTTTTCCATATATTCATCGTCAGAAAGACCATTTGTATCGACGATGACTCGGTTGTAGTCCATGATATAGAGCTCTTCGTCAGCAAACAATACGCTTAAGAAATAGTTGTACTCTTCTTCCCCTGTATGATTTGGGTTTTCTTTTCTGCGACGTTCGCCTACACGATACGCGGAAGCCGCTCTGTGGTGGCCGTCTGCAATATACACAGATGGAATGTTTTCAAAAATTTCAATGATTTCACGATTGATCGCTTCATCTTGGATGGCCCATACTTCGTGGGTTACGCCGTCATCATAGGTTAATGAAACAAGTGGTTCGCCTTTGGAAAATTCTTCTTTGATTTCACGAAGGCGATCTTCTGCTTTATAGGTGATAAAGATTGGACCCGTATGCGCTTCAGTCGTGTTTACGTGATTGATACGGTCTTCTTCTTTTTCTGCACGGGTAAATTCATGCTTTTTGATGACGTCATTTTCGTAGTCTTCAATGGAGAGAAGGCCTACAAATCCTGTTTGTGAGCGCCCTTGCCATGTGAGGCGATACAAATAGAATGTAGGCGTTTTATCTTGAACGTAGACGCCTTCTTCAATTTTTTCATCTAAGAGCTTGCGCGCTTGTTCATAAACTTCTTTGGAATGAGGGTCTGTTCCTTCTGGAAGATTGACTTCCGCACGGTCGATACGCAAGAAAGTGTTGGGATTGTCTTTTGTCATTTCCCTTGCTTCTTGTTCGTTCATGACGTCGTATGGAAGGGCAGCGACATCTTTTGCGTGTTCTCCCGTTGGATGGATGGCTTTAAAAGGTCTAAAGACTGTCATTTATGCCTCCTTCGCAAATTCTAAGATATATTGCACAATCTCTTCTCCAATACGCCCTTGGGCTTCTTTTGTGGAGCCGCCAATGTGTGGAGAAAGGCTGATTTTATCTTGTAGAAGTGCGTTGTTTTCCAGTGGTTCTTTTTTGAAAACATCGAGGCATGCGCCTTTGATTTTATTTTCTTCTAATGCTTTCACAAGTGCGTCTTCGTCGATTAAATCGCCACGGCCTAAGTTCACGATGACAGCATTTTCTTTCATTTTTGCAATTTCTTCTTCTCCAATGAGCGCACTCTTATCTGGATTGGATGGTGTGTGGATGGAGATGAAATCCGATTGGGCGAGAAGTTCGTCTAAACCGACGCGTTGGAATCCTGGGAAATCTGGATTTGCTCCGCTGCGGTTCGTGTAGATGACATGCATGCCCATGGCTTCTGCGCGTTTTGCCACTTCTTTTGCAATGCGTCCAAAGCCGATAAGACCTAACGTTTTTCCATTAATTTCTGTTCCTTCGTATTTCTTCTTGTTCCATTCGCCACTACGCATGGTCGTGTTCGAAACGTGTAAGAAACGAGAAAATGCGAGCATGTGTGCAATGGTTGCTTCAGCTACAGAAATAGAGCTAGCATTCGGTGTATTTTTTACCGTGATGCCTTTATCGTTGGCATAGGCAACATCGATGTTATCAACGCCGACACCACCGCGGATAATGAGTTTCATGCGGCCTGCATCTGCCATGATGTCAATGAGAGGCTCTCTTACTTTTGTAGCAGAGCGCACAGTCATTACGTCAAATTCTTTGACTTTTTGTTCGAGTTCTTCGCCTTCGTAATGGTTTGTATCGACTTCGATGCCGTTTTCTTTCAGTTTTTCGATGGCGGAAGCATCCATGCCATCATTT
>CAMDZK010000215.1 GCA_945910665.1 uncultured Peptostreptococcaceae bacterium | reverse complement strand
GAAAATACGGTGCAGGTATCAACCCACTCCGTGGACAAAACAACGTGCAAGGCGCCTGCGACATGGGCTGCTTGCCATCTGATTTGCCAGGGTATCAAAAAGTCATAAAACCTGCGGTCATCAGCCAATTTGAAGAGGCATGGCACAGACCCCTATCGGATAAAGTGGGAAAAACCTTGTCCGAAATGCTCAATGGATGTACCGACGGCTCCATGCGCATGCTCTACGTTTTTGGGGAAAACCCAGCGGTTTCTGACCCTGACACCAATCATGTGGAACACGCGTTAGAATCCTGCGAATTCTTGGTCGTCCAAGACCTCTTTATGACAGAGACTGCAGAATTTGCGGATGTCATCCTTCCTGCTGCTTCTTTTGCAGAAAAAGATGGAACATTCACCAATACGGAGCGTCGTGTCCAAAGGGTGAGAAAAGTCATCTCACCACACAACAACGCCCGTGCCGATTGGCAAATCTTCATGGAACTCTTATGGAGATTGGGAATTGAAACAAAATACAAACATCCACAAGAAATTTTCGCGGAAATTGCCTCTGTGACGCCATCGTATCGTGGAATCACCTATTCGCGCATTGATGAAGAAGGCATTCAGTGGCCCTGTCCAGATGCAGACCATCCAGGAACGCCTATTTTGCACACCCAAGCGATTGCAAGGGGCCGTGGACTCTTTGTGGATATGGAATACGAAGATCCATTTGAGATGGCAGACGACGAATACCCATACATTTTAACGACAGGGCGTATTCTCTACCATTACCATACGAGGACAATGACGGGAAGAACCCAAGCGATGAATGAAATTGCAGGGGAAGCGTATGTGGAAATGCATCCCATTCTCGCTAGCCGTTTTGAACTGAAGGATGGAGAAATGGTACAAATTTGCTCCAGACGTGGCTGTATCGAAGTTGCTGTGCGTATTACAGATCGCATCGAAGAAGAGGTGCTCTTTATCCCATTCCACTTTGCCAAAGGTGCAAATGTGTTGACGAATACAGCCTTAGATCCAATCGCAAAAATTCCTGAACTAAAAGTGGCAGCCGTAAGCATCCACAAGATAGGAGAACAAGATGAAGAACGAGTACGCAAATATTCTTAAATACGCGATGCAAATGGAACAAGAAGGCGCTGCCTTCTTTCGTTCCAATGCAGAGCGTTTCCAAGACCCTACAACAAAAGACCTCTTTTTAAAATTGGCGAAAGTTGAAGAGAGTCATTACGATTACATCAAAGGTCGTTTAGACAAATATGAGCAAGGCGAAGTGGTAACAGATATTGAACCACCTGCTTTTGCGCTAGAAGAGTCTAAAATTTTCGATGAACGAGCAAAAAGCGAGCATTTAGACACAACGCTTTTGGAAAGCGATACGCCGGATATGACCATCCTACGTATGGCCTATTTAATCGAGAAAGACTTTGCAGAGTTTTATGAAGAGGCCGCAGAATACGTGGACGATGAGTCCTTAAAAGATCTATTTATCCAATTGTCCGATTGGGAAAAAGGACATGAGTCTCTCTTTAAAAAAGAATACCGACGCCTTCTCAAAGAATACATGAATCTTCCTTGGGGTGGCTAGGATGAAATTTGGATCGGCAATCATCCTTGCGGGGGGAAAGAGTTCACGCATGGGTTTTGATAAGCAACTGATTCAAAAAGATGACAAACGCCTGGTTGATGAAACAATCAGGCGTTTGTCCTATCTCTTTGAAGATATTATCGTAGTTACCCATAAAGAAGAACTTTATGAAAATGATCCCGTACGAACAACCCCCGACTTGCTCCCTTTCACAGGACCTCTCACGGGAATTCACGCAGGGCTCACGTTGGCAAAATCAGAGTATGCTTATGTTATGGCATGTGATATGCCTTATATCAACGAAGAATATATTGACGTATTAGAAAATCATCTCCAGGAAGGGGATGGGGGAATTGTAACGGCGACAAATGACGGATGGATTGAACCCTTCCATGCTTTTTATCATCGAGGGATTCTCCCTGCCATAGAACCTTATTTACAATTGGGAAAACGTAATATTCGTGACTTAGCCGTGACTGAGAATATACGTTTTCTTCCAGAAAAACATGTATTAGAACTTGATCCTGATAAAAAATTGTTTGAAAACCTAAACACCCCAAAAGAACTAAAAAATTTTTTTCAAAGCAATAGGTAAAACTATCGATTTTTCAGTTTATCATGCTATAATAGATAATAGGAAATTGAAAAATCTTCGAAAGAGGTGTAAACATGAACACAAGAAATAAAACCAAAGATATCATCGTCAGTGCATTTGCTCTGTTTGCGATTTTCTTTGGAGCAGGGAACTTAATCTTCCCTCCGTATCTAGGGAACATGGCAGGAGATCGATGGGCGAGTGCAATGTTTGGATTTTTGTCTACAGACCCAATTCTACCGATTTTAGGAGTCATTGCAACCGCTTTCGTTGGTGGTCGTGCCATGGACCTTGGAAAACGAGTTCATCCAACCTTTGCTAAAATCATTGCCGCGATTTGTATTTTATTGATTGGGCCTATTTTGGCTGTCCCTAGAACGGCTGCGACTACATATGAAATGGCAGTGCTTCCTTACATC
>CAMDZK010000214.1 GCA_945910665.1 uncultured Peptostreptococcaceae bacterium | reverse complement strand
TTTTCTTAATCACATCCATTAAATACACACCTTGGTGCATCACATTGATTCGTTTATAGAGAGTTTCAGATACGATCATATCATAGGGCATTTCTACATACGCATTCATGATTGCGTACTTTGCTTCCCCAATCGCTGTAATAATTTGATCAGGATCTTCAGAAATCTTCATCGTATGGCCCGCTGCGGGAATCAATCCTTCGATCGCTCCCTTTTTGTAGCCATTATAGATGGCATCTTCTTCAAAAATTGCCAGCGCTTCGACCGCTTCTTCAAGAGGTCCAAGATCTGGATCTTCTGCTCCGCGAGCGATATTGTCGAGTTCCCATTTGGAAAGCTCAAAATTCACTCTTGCTTCCACAAGGCGTTGAATTTCATAGTGGCCCGTTTGGACGATGCTGTCTTTCGTCGCCTTATCTAACACTTCTACACGACCTTCAGGTACTGCATTGTAATCCCAGCCTTTTGGACCGTTTACTTTGAGTACTTTACGTGCGGAAAGCATATTTTTTAAAACGTCTTTTGCTGTCTCATCAATCTCTTCCCAAGCTTCCTTGGAAATAGGAGCAGCCTCTCTTTTTAAAATGTCCATTGGAATCCCTCCTTATAGTTCGCCGATGCCTAAATCTTTAGACTCGGTGGATCCATGGCCGTCTGCGCCTTCTTCTACCTCTAAAATGTTACCTGTGGTAAAGAGGTATGTACGCATTTGTTCGTCCCAGCCTTCCATATTTCTACGTAACCATTCTAACGTCATAATGGCGTGCTCCATCTCTTCGATGGCATTATGCTTCATGATTTCTTTTAATTCTGGATCGTCGGAAGCTGCGACACGTTGCCAATACCAATCAACCGCTTCTACCTCTCCTTTTCAAGCGTTGAGTGCGCGCTCATAATCTCTGTCTTTTTCAGACAGCGTCTTCGGTGGCTCATGCTACTCTTGTGGCATTTCCTTCCTCCTTGTATTTTCATTGACTATAATGTTCTGTAGTTTATATGTACCCAATATGGCCGCTGATACACAGCGGTGATGAAATTCGTCTCGGGCGAGTGTAATACCCTGCGGGTATTAAGTCCCTTCGGGATGAGAAATTTTCAAGGAAAAAGAAAGCCCCTTCCACAGAACTGTGGGAGGGGTTTTGAGCGCAGCGAAGCGGGGTGCGTGCGGCTGCCGTAGGCAACAATGAATCGCTTGTGCTGAGTCATCAATGAAAACACAATCGAACCCGGTCTTTTTCTCCGAAATTACTTACAGATTTTTCTCCACAAATTCCTTCACGCGATTCACTGCGTCCACTTCTTCCCATGGGAAGCCTTCATCATCTCTTCCAAAGTGACCATAGGCTGCGGTTTTCTTATAGATTGGGCGGCGTAAATCTAAGCGGTCGATGATCGCTTGGGGGCGCATGTCAAAGCACGCTTCGACAACTTTCACCAAGTCTTCATCGGAGTATTTGCCTGTTCCAAAACTATTTACAAAAATCGATAAGGGTTTTGCAACGCCAATCGCATACGATAATCCAATTTCACAACGGTCGCAAAGGCCAGCGGCAACCAAGTTTTTCGCCGCATGACGTGCTGCGTAGGATGCCGAGCGGTCCACTTTAGTTGGATCTTTTCCAGAGAAAGCTCCACCGCCGTGATGGGCCATACCACCGTAAGTGTCGACGATAATCTTACGTCCCGTGAGTCCAGAGTCTCCCATTGGTCCACCGACAGAAAACTGTCCCGTTGGGTTGAAATAGTATTTCGTGTTCTCATCCACCCAATCTTGGGGGAGAATAACATCTGTTACATGTTCTCTTAAATCTTTGGCGATCGTCTCTTGGTTAACTTCTGGGGAATGTTGTGCAGAAATAAGCACTGTATCGATACGCACAGGTTTATTATCTTCATATTCGATGGTCACTTGCGTTTTACCATCGGGGCGAAGGTATCTGAGCGTGCCATCTTTACGAACATCTGTCAGACGCTTTGCCAGTTTATGCGCCAAACTAATGGGCATTGGCATCAGTTCTTCTGTTTCATTGGACGCATAGCCAAAGACAATCCCTTGGTCTCCAGCTCCCACTTGGTTGTAGTGGTCGTCGTCTCCCTCTTTCTTTTCTTTTGCTGTATCCACACCCATGGCAATATCAGGAGATTGTTCGTTGATTGCCGTCACAACAGCACAAGTATCCCCATCGAAGCCATATTTCGCACGAGTGTAACCAATGTCTCGCACCGTTTCACGGACGATACTTTGAATATCTACGTATGTTGATGTCGTAATCTCGCCCATGACAAGCACAAGGCCGGTCGTTGTGGCTGTTTCACACGCTACGCGAGCGTCTTTATCTTCTTTTAAAATGGCATCCAAAATCGCATCGGAAATTTGGTCGCACATTTTATCTGGATGACCCTCCGTCACCGACTCGGATGTTAAAAAATATTTAGTCATTTTTCCTCCTCAACAAAAAAAACCTCACCTGAGATGGTAAGGTATAAAATCTTATCTCTCAGGATGTACCTGCAGGATGTAGCACCTAATTTAATAGGTTGCTGGGCTTCACCGGGCCTGTCCCTCCGCCTCTCTTTATAAGATGATCTTCAATTGTACGGGAATTATTATAGCACAT
>CAMDZK010000213.1 GCA_945910665.1 uncultured Peptostreptococcaceae bacterium | reverse complement strand
AAAAAGGGGAAGGGCTTCCGCTCTTTATCGACGATCCGACCGAGCGCTCCGATGCAAAAAGGACTGCACGAATGATTGAATTTATCGTGAAACAGGCAAGGTCTGCAGACAGACAACTCATTTATTTCACTTGTCACGATTCTGTACGGGAACACTTTGAACAAACGGGTGCAAAAATATACAAATTCCATTGACACAATACTGCCATTTGAATACAATAGGAAAATGGAAATGGAGGCGCACATGAGTATACAAGAAAATTTTGGCAAATACGTTTTTAATAAAAAGAATATGAAGAAGAAGTTGCCTTATCCCGTTTACTTGCGATGGAAAAATGCCATTCGTAAAGAAGACGTCCTTGATAAAGACACAGCGGACATTATTGCCCATGCGATGAAAGAGTGGGCGATCGAAAAAGGGGCTACGCACTATTCCCATTGGTTTTTCCCTCTGCACGGGCAAACGGCAAAAAAACACGTCTCCTTTTTGAATCGGGCGGAAGATGGTTCTCCCATTTTACGTTTTTCAGGAAAAGAGTTAGTAAAAGGTGAACCGGATGCATCGTCTTTCCCATCGGGCGGTATCCGTGCGACCTTTGAAGCCCGCGGCTACACGTATTGGGATGCATCCAGTTATGCATTTGTCCTCGATCGAGTATTGTATATCCCGTCAGTTTTTGTCGCATACAATGGCGAAACCTTGGATATGAAAGGTCCATTGCTCCGCGCACACGACATGTGTTCAACCAATGCCACGAGAATTCTCAATGCAATTTCTGACACGCATACGTGGCGGGTACGGTCCTATGTGGGGATGGAACAAGAATTTTTCTTAGTGGACCGGGATATGCTCAAACAAAGAAAAGACTTAGCGCTTACGGGAACCACTCTTTTAGGAGGCATTCCTTGCAAAGGTCAAAGTTTGGAAGACCATTATCTTGGAGCGATTCCAAACCGGGTGCTTGCCTATTTGGAAGATATTACTGAACGGTTACGTGAGCTGGGTATTTTTGTTACAGCAGCTCATAATGAAGTTGCCCCTTGTCAATTTGAAATTGCGCCACTCCATGAACATTGTAATGTTGCCGTGGACAATAACCATTTAATTATGGAAGTGCTCAAAAAAGTGGCGAAAGACCACAATATGATTTGTTTGCTCCATGAGAAACCTTTTAAAGGAGTCAACGGTTCTGGGAAGCATAATAACTGATCGTTAGTCTCAAATTTTGGTGAAAACTGCTTTGAGCCTGGTCCGAATCCTTCAGAAAACTTGCGATTCTTACTCTTTGTCACAGCGGTAATTGAAGCGGTGGATACATACCAAAATCTGTTCCGATATAGTGCATCCAATCCTGGAAACGACTATCGCTTGGGTGCTGGAGAAGCGCCTCCATCAATTATTTCGTTGACGATGGGAAATACGGTGGATGCAGTGCTCCGAAATATTGTTCATCCAGAAATTTCATGCCCTACTTGTACCTTCGATGGAAAAGTAAACTTCTTTGAAAACATCCCTTATGATGATTCCGACAGAAACAGGACTTCTCCTTTTGCTTTTACGGGCAACAAATTTGAATTTCGCATGCCTGGCTCTTCAAAGGCCGCTTCAGAGGCAAACATCGCTTTAAATGCGGCGGTAGGTCATGTCTTAGGAGAGTACGCAGATCGCTTGGAAGCAGTCGATAAAGAAGGCCGAGATGATGAAATGCGACTCATTATGAAAGAATCATTGACCAAACACGAACGCATTTTATTTAATGGCGATGGCTATCATGATTCTTGGGTGGATGAAGCAAAACGAAGAGGTTTGGAAAACATTACTTCGCACTTCGAAGCGCTCCACGCATTATTGGATGAAAAAGTCCAAGAATTGTTTATTTCTCACGACATTTATACAAAAGTGGAAATGGAAGCCCTCTATGAAATTGGATTAGAGGAATATATCCATATTCGCACCGTCGAAATGCGCACGTTTTTATCTATGATTGAAACTCAAATGATTCCAGCCATTGTAAAAGAAATGACTACTTGGGGTCAGGCAGTGCATTTTAGTAATACAAAAGCTCTGAAAGAACACCTGTATACGCTTGAAGAGCAATTTGAACAATTGGTAGCAGGTGCAAAAGAACTCCGTGAAGGCATGGAAGCATGGGAAAAAGAAAGCACAGAAGAACAGGCGAAAAAAATAAGTACGATTGGCTATGAAAAAATGAAAGCGATACGAGCCCTTTCCGATCGCTTGGAAAATCAAATTTCTGAAGACAATAAGCCGTTTCCAAATTATGATGATATCTTTATTTCAATCTAGAAAAATCCCGCTTGCAAAAGCGGGATTTTTCTAATGACGAGAAAAGCGAGTCAATTCACTCCATGCGTAGCAGATCTATACTAACCGTTGTATCGTTGGCTCATCATGAATCTACAACATGATAGAGTCTCCAAACCCGAAACAAATTGGATATGATATACCCTGCGGGTATGATATTCGACTTCGCGAATGATATATGCCTTCATCATATTCGATTCGCTTTGGCGAACAGGAGCGAATATCCTTGTACTTCTTGACAGTGTTTCTTTTTCTCGATATGATAAAAAAAACGGCGGTAACTCTCGTGTTTTTTT
>CAMDZK010000212.1 GCA_945910665.1 uncultured Peptostreptococcaceae bacterium | reverse complement strand
CTAATCGAGAAAAACTTCGATACCCCTAAAATTCTTTCTTCCATCAGCGACAAAACGAAGCTCGTGTATATACAACGGTCTGCCGGGTATAGTGAACGAGGAAGCATCTCCATTGAAAAAATTGAAGAGGTCACAAAAAGAATCAAAGAGGAGTATCCAAATCTCCTCGTCATGGTCGATAACTGCTACGGTGAATTTACAGAAATGAGAGAACCTACAGAAGTTGGTGTCGATTTAATCGCAGGGTCTCTCATTAAAAATCCAGGGGGAGGAATCGCACGTGCCGGTGGGTATATCGCAGGTTCTCATGCGATTATCGAACGAATCAGTTACCGTATGACGGCGCCTGGACTGGGTCGCGATGTGGGGTTAACCAATGGAAGCATCCGAGAAATTTTGCAAGGAATCTACTTTGCTCCCCATGTGACTGCAGAAGCAATCAAAAATGCCCTGTTATTTTCTATCGCGTATCAAAAACTTGGCTATTTTGTTTCACCGAAACCAGAGGATGTTCGTTCAGACATTGTCCAATGTATCGAATTTAAAGATCCTGAAAAAGTAAAAGTATTTTGTAAGGCAATTCAACGTGCTGGAAGTATTGATGCCCACGTGACGCCCGTGCCTGGAGATATGCCTGGTTATGAAGACCAAATCATTATGGCATCGGCAGGGTTTGTGGAAGGCTCTTCTATTGAGATTTCTGCAGACGGTCCTTTACGAGAACCCTATTGGGTATTTTACCAAGGGGGACTCACCCACGATCAAGGAAAACTTGCCCTCATCGAAACCATAGTTTCTTTTCAAAAAGAAGGATGGTTCTAACATTTTGCTTTACATGAACCTTACAAAATTTTTAAGCTAAATCCCCATAGGGTTCAGCTTTTTTCATTCAATTGGGGTATACACTCAGTATCACAATAAAAGGAGGAATTGTATGAAATTAAGAAACGTACGCTTTCTAGCCCTCGCTTTATGTCTCGCTCTTCTTGTTGCATTTGTACCACAACAAGCCTTGGCAGCGACGGACACGGTCAGTATCGTTCATATTAACGATATTCACGGAAATGCAATTGGTGATCCACTGACCGATGAGGATGGAAAGCCAACAGAAAATGGAAAAATTGGCTTGGCGCGTATCGCTACGTATATGAAACAAATGGAAAATGATCCATTATTCGTCGACGCAGGGGATACTCTCCACGGCACCAATTTTGCCACCTTATCCCAAGGGGAGAACATGGTTCTACTCTTAAACGAAATGGGACTCGATGCATTTACGCCAGGAAACCATGATTTTAACTATGGTTCACAACGCCTCAAAACGCTTACAGAAGAGGCGAAATTCCCAATCTTGGCAGCAAATGTTACAAAAGATGGCACTCCTTTCTTACAAGAAAATACCATTTTAAAATCTGGTGACAAGAGCATTGGAGTATTTGGTTTAGCAACTCCTGAAACAAAAACAAAATCAAATCCTGTGAATACAGAAGGCCTTGTTTTTGAAGAAGTGGTTGAAACAGCCAACGAACAAGTTGCCTATCTTAACGGACAAAACGTTGACGCAATTGTCATGTTAAGCCATTTAGGAATGGATGAAGAGTCTAAAATTAACACCTACACTGTCCTAGATGCAGTGGAAGGCATCGATGTTGTAATCGATGGTCATAGCCATACCCAACTGAACAATGGCCAAGAGTATAAAGGTGTTCTTATCGCATCCACAACCGGTTATGGACAAACTTTCGGTCAAGTCGACATCACATTTAATGGCGATGCAGTCACAGCTTCAGCGAAAACCATTACTTTCGAAGCCATGGCAGAGTACGAACCAGACAAAACGATTTCTGATTTAATTGAAAATTACGATGAAAGGAACCAAGCAGTATTAGGTACTGTCGTTGGTTCTACGCTTACTGAACTCAATGGTGTACGTGAAAATGTACGCGCTGGGGAAACAAACCTCGGGAATCTGATTACAGATGCAATGCTTCATGAAACGGACGCAGATTTTGTCATTACGAACGGTGGTGGAATTCGTGCGAGTATTCCTTCAGGGAATATTACAGTTGGCGATATCTTAACTGTTTTACCATTTGGTAATGCGCTTACTGTCATCGAAGTTTCTGGACAAGATGTTATTGACGCCATAACCTTTGGTGTAGATGCATGGCCATCTCCAGCAGGAAAATTCCCACATGTCGCTGGGATGTCAGTGAAAATAGATCCATCTGGCGAGAAAAATGTAGTCGAAATTCTTTTAGACGGAAAACCAATCGATCCAAATGCGATGTACACGGTTGCTACGAACGACTTTATGGCCGTTGGTGGTGATGGATACACGATGTTTGAAGGATCCAAGCAAGTGAGCCTTCATGGTTTACTCGCAGAGGTTGTTGAAAACTATATCAAGTTACAAGACGGTCCTTTAAATTATACAACCCAAGGACGTATCACTGCTGGTAACCGTGTTGCTGGTGGTAACCGATTTGACACTGCTGTTCAAATTTCAAGACAGTCCTTTGATACAGCAAGTAAAGTTATTTTAGCCAATGGAAGTGATGCTAAGTTAGCAGACGTTCTCACTGCTTCACCACTTGCTGCGTTAGAAGACGCACCCATTTTGCTCACCAACCGTGATGTCATTCCTGAAGTTGTTATCAACGAAATTAAACGTCTCGCTC
>CAMDZK010000211.1 GCA_945910665.1 uncultured Peptostreptococcaceae bacterium | reverse complement strand
GCTCAATGTGTGGCCAAAGAAAAAGTCGACGTAAATCCTGATAAATAAAACAAAAAGCAGCCCCAATCGGCTGCTTTTTTCATGTTTATACTTGATAGAAACCCACTTTGCGATAGACTTTCGTGAGTGTTTTTCTCGCATCGTAATAGGCTTTTTCTGCTCCTTGTTTACAGATTTTGTCCAAGTATTCCGTATCTGCAACAATTTCTTGGAAACGCTCTTGTATGGGCGCAATTTTATCTGCAATCAATTCCCCTAGCTCTTCTTTGAATACAGAGTATTGGGCATCTTTATATTTTGCCACAACTTCTTCTGGTTTCATTTCATCAAAGGAAGAATAGAGCTGAATGAGATTTTTAAGACCCGGTTGTTCATCGGTGTAGTTAAATTCTCCCAGAGAATCGGTCACGGCTCGTTTTACTTTCCTAATAATCGTATCTCGGTCATCTAAAAGCAAGATAAAAGCATTCACATCAGGATCGGACTTGGACATTTTAATGTCTGGGTTTTTTAAGCTCATAATCTTTCCAATTCCCTTGTCAATTTTTCCTTCTGGGACGACAAAAGTTTCAGAATATTTATTGTTAAAGCGAATCGCCACGTCTCTTGCCAATTCAATGTGTTGTCGTTGGTCTTCCCCCACAGGTACAACGTCTGTTTGATAAAGTAAAATATCGGCTGCCATCAGCACTGGATAAGTAAAAAGGGCAGCGTTTAAGTTCTCATCTGATTTTTGCGATTTATCTTTAAATTGAGTCATACGAGAGAGTTGACCCATATACGTGATGGAATTTAACACCCATGTGAGTTCCGCGTGGAGTGGCACTTGGCTTTGCACAAAGACCGTTGATTTTTCTGGATCTACGCCAGAAGCCAAAATCCAAGCGATCACCTCTTTTGTTCGTTTACGTAATTCCGCAGGTTTTTGGGGCACGGTGATGGAATGCAAATTAGCGGCTGCATAATATCCGTGATACTCCTCTTGTAATAGCGGAAACTGACGTAAGGCACCTAAATAGTTTCCAATGGTCAGCTCTCCTGAAGGCTGAACTGCACTAAATGCGACTTTCTTCGTCATATTTCACCTCGTAACTTGTTTCTTCTTAGTATAACAAAGACACTCTACTGGGACAACTTCTTTGTCTCAATCCCACGCAAGAGTTCTTCGTACATCTCTTCATCGATTGTATATTTTCTTTTGGTCACCCAATACATGACAGTAAACGCAAGAATAGGAAAAAGTACAATTCCTAACCGTAACACGAAAGTTTGGTACGGAAGTACTTGGGAAATTGCAACTCCAGCCGCATCGAGCGCTTGTTCTTTCGTCATCGTGCCTGTCCCTACGGATACTTCCAAGGCACTGTTTCTTGAGAAACGCCATACACTCCCGAAAGGATTAGGACGAGCACGACAATGCCTTGATCAATTCCCGTAGCCAATTTCACGGCAAAAGATCGCACAGCAGATATCACTGAATCATGACGGTATCCATGATGATATTCTGCATATTCAATGGTGTTGTTAATCATGACAACCATGAGTAATAAACCCAAACCATGGAAGAAAAAGATGAAAAATTCGATCATATAAATGAGAATCGGCTCTTTCGGAAGCACGTATCCTACGCTTAAAAATAATCCATAAAAAAGGAGAAGTGCACCGTAGGTGAGGGTGAGTAATCGGCTTCTGCTCAACCACTTTGTGAGGAGAGGAAACATAAATTGGGATGCTAGTGTCCCCAACCCATACATGACTGTAAACATCGTAATGTAGGCACCCCCTTCTGCATACCCAAATTCCATATAGAAAAAGTTCATGCCAAAGAGTATGAGAAGGCCTGCCCCAATGTAATAAAAGAGGGCAGCAATTCCAATGGTGACCAGCTGATCATTTTCACGAAATCGCCCGTACATTTTCTGTAAGGTCAGTTTCTCTTCTTGACGCCTTGGTTTTTCCACGACACCAAAGGCTGTAATTGCCTGGAATGCAATAAAACATAAAGCCACGACAAAGGCTACATTCCGATACATTTGCACTGCATTTCCAGCCACCAAGGCGGGGACTGCAACTGCCACAGAAAACTGACCGATACTGATGAAAATATTCATCAGAGTAATCAGTTGATTCCTCTCTTTTGGATCTGAAGTGAGCGATGGAAGCAGCCCATAATAGGAGATGTCATTCATCGTGTAGGTCATCCCCCAAAAAACATACAAGACGGCAAAGGCTGCAACAAACGCCCACCCTTGCGGACGGAAAGAGAACATAATGACGATGACAATTGCGTTTAGCACAGCTCCCATGAAGATCCACGGTTTGAATTTTCCCCATTTAAAACGCGTATTTTCAATGATCATCCCCATCAATAAATCGTTGATTGCGTCCCACACGAGAGCCGCAACCATAATAAAAGAGAGCACACTAAATTGTGCCACGGTCAAGTTCATCGTGTATTGAATGTAGGTGAGAAAGAACATGCTGACCAGTGTGTAGCCAGCATCTCTTCCTACAGAACCGATACTGTAAATCCATTTCGTTCTAGCATCTAATTTATTCATCTTTTACTCCAAAAAGTTTTAACACGGCTCTGAACGGTTTTTTATTGGCCATGTCCACCATCGAAAGACCCACATTGTGTGCATAGGGAATGTTACTTTGACAAATGACTGCATCCACAGGACCCGTA
>CAMDZK010000210.1 GCA_945910665.1 uncultured Peptostreptococcaceae bacterium | reverse complement strand
TCATTTTATGGATTAACCTCTACCTTTTTCAATTGTGCAAAGCGAGGTAATCCATTTTCCATGACATAATCAGAATCTCCTTGGATAAGCGGCAATACATAATTGATAAATTCATCATTAATATGATTGCCTTTCTCATTAATCCATTCACGAGGCAGCATTTTTTCTGCATTCGCTACTTCAGATAATGGCACTTCTTTAATGATGCATTCGTATTGGCCTTCTTTTGGACGATCAAATCCAATCATGATATCCGTTTTGCCTTCCATTGCAGCACGAACTGCCGATTGACCTGCCAAGAAAGCTTCTTCCACATCGGTTTTAGAAGCGATATGAGCAGCACAACGTTGCATGAGAGAAAGTTCAATCGCACGCACTTTGCAACCGAGTTTCTCGCGGATGTATTCGGCTAAAATGGAAGCGGTCCCTCCCATTTGCTTGTGTCCAAAAGCATCAGTAGACAAATCGCCAATTAGCTCTGGAATGTATTTTCCATCTTTTGTTTTCACACCTTCAGAAACACAGACAATGACTTTCTGGTCTTTCGCATATTCGTTTTCAATATCCGCCATCATTTCATCTAAATCAAAATCGACCTCTGGAACGTAAATTAATTCTGGCCCGTGATTTTTATATGAAGCAAGTGCTGCAGCAGCCGTTAACCACCCGGCATTACGACCCATAATCTCGATGACACACACCATACCAACATCATACACGCGGGCATCTAAATAGACCTCCATGACCGTTGTTGCGATATATTTCGCAGCTGAGCCGTAGCCAGGACAATGATCTGTACCAGCTAGGTCGTTATCGATGGTTTTTGGAACTCCAATCACGCGACATTCATAATCGTGTTCTTGTAAATATTTGGAGATTTTATTACATGTGTCCATGGAGTCATTTCCACCGTTATAGAAGAAGTAGCGAATATTGTACTTTTCAAACACATGTAGGATTTTTTGATAGTCGCGATCATCTTCTTCAGGATCCATCAGTTTATAACGACAAGAGCCCAATGCAGATGATGGAGTGGTTTTTAATAACAAAAGTTCTTTTTCGTCTTCTTGATTCATATCATAGAAATTTTCATGCAAAATTCCTACGATTCCGTTGGCTGCTCCATACACTTTATCAATGATACCCGTTTGTTTTAAACTTTCAGTAAAAACGCCAGCAGCACTTGAGTTAATGACTGCCGTCGGCCCACCCGATTGACCAAAAATTACATTTCCCTTAAGCATGACATCCTCCTTCACTAATCTGCCTAAATTTTACCATATTACCATTCTTTGCTCAAATCTAGAAAAACTCAGCCTTTCATTGACGAACGGGTATAATTGGAATATGCTACAAGTAATAAACATTCAATAGGAGGGCATTATGTACGACACCAACGTAAAGAAACACTACGAAGATATTTTACAAGAAATTAAAGAAGCGGGCCTCTGGAAAAATGAACGCGTCATTGAAAGTCCGCAAAAGGCAAAAATTGACACGATAGAAAAAAGAGATTTACTCAACTTTTGTGCGAATAACTATTTAGGTCTTTCCAACCATCCAACGGTAAAAGAAGCAGCAAAGAAAAGTTACGACCATTGGGGATACGGACTTTCTTCAGTTCGTTTTATTTGTGGAACGCAAAGTATTCATAAGACCTTAGAAGAGAAACTATCCAAATTTTTAGAAATGGAAGACACGATTCTCTATTCCTCTTGCTTTGATGCAAACGGTGGACTTTTTGAAACGATTCTCACCGACAAAGACACGATTCTGAGTGATGAATTAAACCATGCGAGCATTATTGACGGAATGCGTTTGTGCAAAGCGAAGAAACTCATTTACAAAAATAATGATATGGAAGATTTAGAAGCAAAATTGAAAGAACGCCAAGAAGGTGGGATAACATTAATCGCTACAGATGGTGTGTTTTCCATGGACGGAATTATTGCCAACTTAGAAGGCGTTTGCGATTTAGCAGAAAAATACGGCGCCATGGTGATGGTTGACGACAGCCACGCAACGGGATTTATGGGTAAAAGAGGTCGAGGAACCCACGAACATTGTGGTGTAATGGACCGTGTCGATATCATCACAGGTACTCTTGGAAAAGCCTTAGGCGGAGCATCCGGCGGATTTACCTCTGCAAAAAAAGAAATCATTGATCTTCTTCGACAAAGAAGTAGACCATACCTCTTTTCGAATACGCTAGCACCTGCGATTGCGACAGCTTCCGTCGCCGTTTTGGACATGCTCTCTGAGACGACAGAGTACAGGGATACTCTCGAAGAGAATACAAAATATTTCCGCGAAGAAATTAAAAAAATTGGTTTTGAAATTATCGAAAGCACGCACCCCATTGTTCCAATCATGTTAGGCGATGCAGTTCTTGCGCAAGAAATGGCAGACTTTATGCTTGAGCAAGGCGTGTATGTCATCGGATTCTTCTTCCCTGTTGTGCCAAAAGAAAAAGCGCGTATTCGTACGCAAATTTCTGCTGTACACACAAAAGAAGATATTGATGAAGCTCTCGCTGCCTTCAAAAAAGCATACGACCATTTCGACATGAAAAATCGTTAATTGTTATAATTTTATAAAGGAAGCATTACAAATGAAACCAACAATTTGATTCCTTTGGCTCGTATGTAGTTTAGTTATCGTAGGGTGAAATACGGGCATTGGACCCAAT
>CAMDZK010000209.1 GCA_945910665.1 uncultured Peptostreptococcaceae bacterium | reverse complement strand
TCATCGTTCACCTTTTCATTGTAAAAAGGGCATGAAATCCATTTTGGAATCATGCCCAATCGTTGATTATTCAATCGAGAAAATATAGAAATAGAGAGGTTGTCCACCATAGGCAAGCTCCACATCCAAATCTGGATATTTTGCTTCGATTTTTTCGGTCAAAGATTCTGCATCTTTTTCCGTCGTGTCTTCTCCGTATAAAATCGTGATTAAACTCGATTCATCGTCGATGGTTTTATCTAAGAGTTCAAAAGTCACTTCTTGGATATCTTTACCCGTAGAGTGTATATCGTCCCCTTCGAGTCCGATAAAATTGCCCTTCGTGATTTTCTTTCCGTTGATGGAAGTATCACGCACAGCGTAGGTTAACTCAGCCGTTTTTACATGAGCAATCGCTTCGACCATCATCTCTTTATTTTCATCCGCATCCTTTTTACCATCAAAATGCATCATCGCAGCAAATCCTTCTGGAATCGTCTTGGTAGGGATTACTACAATGTGTTTTTCTGATAGTTTTGCCGCTTGATTGCTCGCCATCACAATATTTCCATTATTTGGCAAAATGAAAATGGTTTTTGCATGAATAC
Organism: uncultured Peptostreptococcaceae bacterium; assembly: GCA_945910665.1. GTDB lineage: Bacteria > Bacillota > Clostridia > Tissierellales > Peptoniphilaceae > JAAYQA01. The sequence goes on along the minus strand of CAMDZK010000209.1, from coordinate 2,116 downwards.
GTGTGATCGCTTGGAAAATATCTTCGGTGGAAGGATTCATCGTTTGTCCACCAGTGATAATTTCATCCACACCTAAATGGGAGAAAATTTCTTCGACTCCCTCGCCAGAGCAAACGGCGATAAAGCCGTATTTTTTCTCTTCTTTTGGTGGTTCAGCGACAGGTGTTTCCTGCTTATGAATCGCTGCGTATTGTTGGCGCATATTATCAATTTTAATGTCAGTCAGAGCACCCAGTGCACCTGCTTCTTCTAATACAACGCCAGGATTATTTGTATGAATATGGATTTTCACACGTTCTTCATCACCGACTACGAGAAGTGAATCGCCTAGTTTTTCTATTTTTTTGCGGAGTGGTTCAATGGCAATGTCATTTCCCAACACCATCATTTCCGTACAGTAACCAAAGGCGATTTCACCAGAAACATTGTGTTGTGTACGAACATTCGCATCGAATTTTTCCGTTTCAGAAGTGAAATCCATGGGAAGTTTACCCTCTTGTTGCAGAGCTCCCTGTAATAAGACCAATAAGCCTTTACCGCCCGCATCTACAACGCCTGCTTCTTTCAACGTTGGAAGTAAATCTGGAGTTTGTTGTAAACTAATCTCACCCGCTTGCAGTAGAGCTTGGGCAAAATCGCTGACCGATGTGTATTGGTTTTTATCTTTTTCAGCAAATTCCGCCATATTGCGGATGACTGTTAAAATGGTACCTTCCGTTGGACGCATGACCGCCTTGTACGCCGAGCGAGAGGCTTCAATAAAAGCGTTCGCTAAGGCATCGACATCGACGATTGCGCGATTTTCCAACCCCTTGGCAAATCCACGAAATATTTGTGAAAGGATAACACCAGAGTTTCCTCGTGCACCCATTAAAGCACCATTGCTAATGGCTTTCGCCACGTCATGGACCGTATTCGCTTCTGTTTGATCCATTTGTTTGATGGCAGACTTCAGTGTGAGAGCCATATTGGTTCCCGTGTCTCCATCGGGAACTGGGAATACATTTAATGCATTAATCAGTTCCTTCTGATTCTCTAAGGCATGATACGCAGCATGAAAGCTGTGTTTCAAATCCTTAACCCCTAAATTCTCCATCCATTACTCCTTATCAATCCGAATATCCTGAACCAGTACGACAACTTCCTTCACATGAAGACCTGTTGCACGTTCGACTCTGAATTTTACAGATTCAATAATATTTTGGCTGACAATGCCAATGCGTACGTCGTATTCCACGACGATATTCACATAGATAGTAATTTGGTTGCCTTCGGTAACGACCTTAACGCCTTTACCTAAATTTTCTTGCTTTAACAGCTCAGTCAGCCCTTCTCTTAGGTCGTGACGTGCAAGACCGACAATACCGTAACTTTCCATCGCCGCAGTACTTGCAATGGCTGCAATCACCGGATCGCTAATGGTAATCGTCCCGTAACGGTTTATAATTCTCCCTGGCATGGCAACTCCTCCTTTATTTCAATCATCAATATATACTCTTTTAGCTCCTATTATTATACCAGCAGTGATAATTTCTTGCAAAAAATTCATATTATATGCTATAATAGTTCAGGCTGTTCCTATAAAGGAATATCGAAGTAATTTTGTCCGTCACACGGACCATCAGGGGGTGTCATAAATGGCAAAGAAATGTGAAGTATGTGGTAAGTCTAAATCTTTTGGACATATCGTTACTTTCTCCAACAAGAAAGTGAATCGTTCCTGGTCGCCGAACATTCGTAAAGTTCGCGCCGTTGTCGACGGAAGTGTAAAACGAATTAATGTATGCAGCCGTTGCTTACGTTCAGGAAAAGTCGAAAGACCTTAGCGATAAGAGCCCGAGAGGGGCTCTTTTTTAGTGAAATTTTGGATGATTTGGCAAGAAAAAGATTGATGAAATATTCTGTGAGGGAATGCTGCAAAAGAGCCCAGTGAAATTCGCCTACGGCACGTGAAATTTGTCCTTTTGGCAAGTAAAATTTTTCGCTTCGCTTAAGTGAAAGGCTCTGTTAAAGTTCGTTGTTGATAATTGATTTTAAAGAACGAATGTTCTATAATTGAACTAACCACATTAGGGTTGGTGATGATTGTGAGAGCGACTGAAATCCTTACAGCCAT
>CAMDZK010000208.1 GCA_945910665.1 uncultured Peptostreptococcaceae bacterium | reverse complement strand
ACATCCCTTACCATCGTCATGACGGTACCAACCATTATCTCAGGGTTTTGGGGAATGAATGTGGACTTGCCCATGATGGAAAACCCAAATGCTTTTTGGCATCTTCTATGGATCACAATCGTGATTAGTCTACTTCTTGTGTTGATACTAAGAAGACGCGATTACATTTAGAAAGAAGGAATAACCGTGAAAAAGAAGATTGTATTATTTATCATGATGTTTTCACTGCTTTTCACCGCATGTGGAGGAAGAGATACGACTAAAGATACAGTAAATCCTTCCTATGAGACAGGCGATGCTACGGTGACAGAAGCAGCTCGAGCTGAGCCCAACGAAGATGCACCCAATATCGTCGATATTGGCGTCGTTGATCCATCCCGCATGGTGGAAATTCTCTATACGCTTAACCTGGAGACGAAAGACTTTCAAGCGAGTTCATCTTCTCTCATTCAACTTGTCAGTAAACAAGGAGGTTATATCGCAGCTTCCAATGTGTACACGAGCCCTTCCTACGAGAAAGATTTGTACACGGGAGAGTATACCATCAAGGTTCCAAGAGACAATGTGATGGCCTTTATTGAAGGTCTTACAGACAATGTCGGTACTGTCCTAGAGCAAAACACGCAAACTGTCGACCATACGGATGCCTATAAAAATAATGAAATTCGCCTTTCTTCTGAAAGAAGTAAGTTAGAAGCGTTAAATGCCCTCTACGAACGAGCCGACACCATCGAAGATATTATGGCAATCCAAGCGCAAATTATTGAAACGCAGACGACCATTGACAGTTTAGAAGGAGCCCAACAAACGATTGAAACAAGCGTTGAATACTCTACAGTCACTGTGTATTTACGAGAAGTATTTGAAATCACAGAAGCGGATTCGAGAGATCCTTCCTTTGGTTCGCGCATTGGCGCTGCCATTAAAAATTCATGGCGTAATGTTTTTGACTTTTTCCAAAATACAGTGATTGCACTCATATACTTGGTTCCACTCCTTTTGATTTTTGCCACGATTGCCTTTGTGGTGTACCTCCTATGGAAACGATTTGGTAAAAAAGCGACATCGAATTGGAGAGCAAACCAAGTGAAAAGGGATATAAGAGAAAAGAAAATCGAAGGAAAGAAAGAATCATTGTAGGAGAGTGAACTGACCCCAAAAAGTTGGACCTAAAACCAACTTATTGGAGGTCAGTTTTTGTATGGAAATTTTTTCAATCCATTCTCGATTTACTTGTAATCCTGTTATAATGATACTGATAAATTTTTTGGAGGATTCATGAGTATATTAACTGTAACCGACTTAAACCATAGCTATGGTGGCCGGGAAATTTTAAATCACGTTAATTTTAGATTATTAAAAGGGGAGCATGTGGGTCTGATTGGTCCTAATGGTGAAGGAAAATCCTCTTTTATGAACATTATCACTGGAAAGCTGATTCCTGACCAAGGAAGTATTGAATGGGCGAAATATGTAAAAGTTGGCTATTTGGACCAACTCGCATCCTATGGAAAAGATGCCACGATTCGCGAAGTGCTACAGGATGCTTTCGCAGACCTTTTTGAAAAGGAGCAGCGCATTCAAGAGTTATACATGACCATGGTAGATGCTTCCGAGGATGAGCTCAACGAAATGATGGAAGAGGTGGGACTCTTACAAGAAATCATTGAACATAGAGACTTCTACATTATCGATGCAAAAATCGATGAGATTGCCCGTGCCTTTGATTTGGATCATATGGGGTTGGATACCCCTTTTCAAGAACTTTCAGGGGGGCAAAGGTCCAAGGTTTTACTGTGCAAACTCCTATTAGAAAAACCGGATATCTTGCTCTTAGATGAACCGACGAACTACTTAGATGAAGAACACATTGAATGGTTAAGAAGATACCTTCAAAATTATGAGAATGCTTTTTTGCTCATTTCTCATGATGTTCCATTTTTGGATTCTGTTATCAATCTCGTATACCACGTAGAAAATAAAGAATTACACCGCTATGTGGGAGATTATTCTGAGTTTGAACGCATGCGAGAGCTGAAAATCAAGCAACACGAACAAGCCTATAAAAAACAACAACAAGAAATCAAGGAATTGGAAGATTTTGTCCAGCGGAACAAGGCCCGCGTGGCGACACGAAATATGGCCATGTCCCGTCAAAAGAAGTTAGACAAAATGGATAAAATCGAACGAATCCGTGAACGTCCAAAACCAGAGTTCACCTTCAAACAAACAGGTGCACCATCCAAACTGATTTTTGAAACGAAAGACTTGGTCATCGGTTACGATAAGCCCCTCACAAAGCCAATGAATCTGCGCATGGAACGGGGAGACCGTATCGCTATAGTGGGCGCCAACGGGCTTGGGAAAACTACTTTGGTCAATACGATTTTAGGATTTATTCCTGCATTATCTGGGGCCATTCACGAAGGGCAAAACTTGGCGATTGGTCATTTCAAGCAAGAAGAAGAATACGAAAATCAAACAGCATTAGAAGAAATGTGGGATGCTTTTCCATCCATGCTCCAGTACGAAGTGCGCGCCGCTTTGGCAAAATGTGGCCTTACAACGGATCATATTGAGTCCAAAATGCATGTATTAAGTGGTGGGGAAAAGGCGAAGGTGCGCTTGTGCAAGGTGCTCAATCAACCGACCAATATCCTCATGCTGGACGAACCGACCAACCATCTCGATGCGGAAGCGAAAGAAGAATTAAAAAGAGCTTTAAAAGAATATAATGGCGGAATTT
>CAMDZK010000207.1 GCA_945910665.1 uncultured Peptostreptococcaceae bacterium | reverse complement strand
AGAAACGACAACCGAAGCCACTGGAGCAATCACTGCGGGTACATATACTTCCACAATCAAAGGAATGAACGCAGATATTGAAGTGACAGTCGTGATGAAAGAAGACGCGATTGAATCAGTCACGGTCACTTCCCATGAAGAAACCCCAGGTATTGGTGGCGAACTCAAAGATATGGACGGCAATGTGATGACAACGGGATTTACCGTACCCGTGCTTGCCATTCCAGAACGCATTGTGGCAGCACAAAGTGTGAACGTTGATAGCATTACAGGCGCAACCATTACATCCGGAGCGATTAAAGCGGCCGTTACCGACTGTATCCAACAAGCTGGAGGGAACCCAGAAGACTGGAAAGCAGAAGTTCCTACGGATGTAGAAGTGAAAGATTATGAAGCGGACGTCGTCGTTGTTGGCGGCGGTGGTGCAGGATTAGCTGCTGCAATTTCTGCAGCAGAACAAGGAAAAACAGTCGTCATCCTCGAGAAAAATGGTGCATTAGGTGGAGATACACTTGTCTGTGGTGCGATTTACAACACGCCAAACGAAGTGCTCCAAAGTAAAGTTGAAATGTCTGCTCCTGTTAAAGACACTTTAGAAAAAGCGCTCGCAGAAGAAGCCATTAACGAAGAACACGCAGCTCTGCAAGCAGAAGTCCAGAAACAATGGGATGAGTACAACGCAGCGGGTCGTACGGATTTATTCGACAGCAAGGAATGGTTTGCTCTTCAAACTTGGAATGGTGGAGACAAAGTTGGTATTTTAGATTTAGTCAAAAAACTCACCTTCGATTCTTTTGCAGGATTTGAATGGATTAATTCATTGGGCATGAAATTCAACGAAGAGGTTGGTCAAGGAGCAGGCGCACTCTGGCAAAGAACCCATACATCCACCCAACCAATGGGAACTGGATTCATGTCAGTATACAGCGCGCAACTCGATACACTCGCCGATAAAATTACAGTCCTTACAGAATCCACAGCCACAGATCTCATTATGGATGGAGACCGTGTGGTCGGAGCAAAAGCAATCAATAATATGAATGAGGAAGCCTTTGAAGTGCGCGGAACCGATGGTGTCATTTTGGCAACAGGTGGTTTCGCAGCCAATGGTGACATGGTACAAGAATACAACACATCTGGTAAATGGGGAGACCTCTCTAAAGTTGCGACAACCAATCGTTGGTCCTCTTCTCAAGGAGATGGAATCACAATGGCTCTCCAAGCAGATGCATCCTTAACTGACATGGAACAAATCCAACTTCTCTACTTAGGAAACTTACAAGACGGACAATTGACAAAATACCCACCACGTGATGTCAACGGTACGGACCAAATCATCTTCATCAATAAAGAAGGGGAACGCTTCGTCAACGAAGGTGGCCGTCGTGATGAAATATGCCTAGGCGTTATTGAACAAACCGATTCTATGTTTTACATGTTAGAATCGGGGGACGGTGAAGGTTATGTCGACATCACCGATCCAAACTGGGTATCTGGGGACGGATTCTCATTTGAATACTTAAAAGAAAATGGATTCATCCTCGTTGGAGATACATTAGAAGATTTAGCGACGCATATTGGTTGTGACCCAGCAACTCTGCAAAAAACCGTTGACACATTCAACGCTAGCGTCGACTCTGGACAAGACGAATTCGGACGTACACTCTATTCTGTAAAATTAGAAAATGGACCATGGGTGGCAACCCCAAGACAAGCTTCCTTACACCATACAATGGGTGGTGTGACCATCGACACAGAAGGTCGTATCTTGAATGAAGCAGGAGAACCAATCCCAGGATTTTACGCAGGAGGAGAAGTCACCGGTGGAATTCACGGTGCTAACCGTTTAGGCGGAAATGCAGTTGTCGATACCGTAGTCTTTGGTAAATTAGCTGCTGATACACTCGTAAAAGATTCGGCTGAATAATGCAATAGTACAGACCAAGGACTCCCAAATTCGGAGACGGATTGGGGGTCTTTTTATGTCAAAACGTGAGAGGAATCATCGAAGAAATTGATATAAATATAAATAATTAAAATGATAATATTTTGCGTAAACGAAATCTAAGTGATACACTCAGAGAAAGGAGGCGATTGTATGAAAATGACACTAGAAGCGACGACGAAAACTTTACCGGAGGGTTTACAGGTAGAAAGTACGTCGCGAAATTTTAAAATTATTATGGATGAGCCAGAAGCTTTAGGCGGTACAGACCAAGGCATGAATCCATTAGAAGCGATTCTTTGTGCCTTAGGTGCATGCCAAGCGATTGTTGTTAAAGCTTTTGCCAAAGCGAAAGGCTTCAACTACTCTGAGTTTTACGTCACTGTAGAAGGGGATTTTGATCCCGATGGATTTACAGGACAAAATCCAAATGTGCGAAATGGTTTTGAAGAAGTGCGCTATACAATGCACTTCAAAACAAATGAAAGCCAAGAAAAAACAGAGGAATTCGCTGCGTTTGTGGAAGAAACTTGCCCAGTATGCGATAGTCTAGAAAATTCTGTGCGCATGGTTTTAGATCGTGTAGTTGTCGAATAAATTCATTGATCCACATGGATGGGTTTCGCTATACAACCGTTAAACGGGACAGGGGACGGATCTCCTGTCCCGATTTTTAACTGGAATTCCGATAGACGGATACAATATATCGATAAACGATAAAAAACAACTGACAATCGGGGCTCATTGCTTTGGAAATTTTATGCTTTATTTACGGATTTTCGACTTTCCGTGAAACTCATACATACGT
>CAMDZK010000206.1 GCA_945910665.1 uncultured Peptostreptococcaceae bacterium | reverse complement strand
AAATGTTGTTTTAATAAGGCTAAAATCGTGTCATTCAATCCTTTCTTTGATTGAATAAGCACTTAGATCATCATGTTTAACGATACCTAAGGTTGCATGAATATCTTTATCTTCAAATTGGATGTCTAAATCTGCAAGAAAAGGCTCTGGATACGCAAAATCAATTTCAGCATCCCATATACTCAGCTTCCCCTTTTCTTTCAAGACGTGATATGCTTCAGCAATGGCTTTTTCTTAAACATCCTCATTCATATACATCAAAGTATAAAAGAAAGTTACATTGTCGAATGTATGGTTACGAATTTTAAAATCTGTATTTAAAAACTTTAAGATAAATCACAAGTTTAGTGTTTTCAAATAGGTGGGCACTTCGTGTACAACCGTATTTCTCGCCTCTTGCGCCCAGGGTGGATACACTTTTCGTTCCATTGCAATGATGAGCGTAATAAAAGGCGCAATCGTCTTTTCTAAATGGACGAGTTGTTGATCAATCCCTCCGTACTCTTCAATAAACAGTCTCTTGTTCTCATTTGAAAACCAGTATGTCACATTCAAAATATCTGTAATATAAGAACCCTTTCCTAGCAGATTGTAATCAAACATCAAGGCTATGCTTTCGTCTTTACTTACGACCATATTCGTGTAAAAAAAGTCCTGGTAAATTAACGTCTTTTTGACAGCGTTCATTTTTTCTTTGATTGTTGGATATGTGTCCATAAACGCTAGATACGATGTATTCTTTGCCAAATCGAATTTCGCTGCTATTTTATCGAGATTAGTTTCTGTCAAGGTTTCCCATTGCGAATACAGAAGACTCGCATTGGCATAACTCTCTCCGTTTTTGTGGAGTCGTTTATACCAATGAGCCAAAGCCTTGATGATTGAGGGATTTTCAAAGTCTTCTTTGCGACCTAAGCGAAATACTTTGGATTGGTTGATATCTTCAAGTAAAATCGAGTTTTGTGTACTGGCGTACATGTGAATGGTTGGAATGTGTAAGGATTGTAAGATTTTGTAATTATCAATCTCTCGGCGAAACTCTTCAGTATAAAAATATTTCAGTACGTAATATCGCCCTTCCGAATCTATTCGATACACACCAATTCCATCTTTTTCTCGAATCAAGTGGACCTTAGGATTTATTAAGTTGTAGGCCAGCAATTCTTGTCCTATTTCTTCTTTGACCATCCGTATACCTCAAATTTTCATCATGGAATAACATCATCTACGTGAAGAATAGAAATCTCTTTTTATAAGTCTTTTTTAAAGCAGATGATTCGATTTATTTCTTCAAATCCAATATTTCGATGGAACAGGAAAGAATCTGCATTCGACAGTTCGCAATCACTGGCAAATTCTTTACACCCTTTGGATTTCGCCCATTCTTCACATTTCAGTACAAGGGAAGCAGCAATTCCCTTCATTCGGTACTTCTTATCGATAATAATTCCTTCAAGATAACCCACTGGACTCGACTCACATCCTTCAACGTAATCGTTTCTTAGACTGCACAAAGCGATTCCTACGCAGTTTCCATCAATCGTTCGTGTAAATACATTCGTGTTTTCTCCATTGATATAATGGTCGAGTTCATCTCTCGCTTCCTGATTCGTTAGAGAAGGCCATAATTGTTTGAGTAAATTTTCCATTTGGCTCAAATCATCGCGATTTTCCATCATCTGTCTCCTTCCATTTCAAAGCAATATTTAATTGCTGCTTCGTCTGGATTCTGGTAAAATCTTCTTCCCAATCGACCGCTTTGAAACCTAAGTCCATCGCGGTAAAAACGTAAGGCTTTTTCCATGTTTCGTACACCCAAACAAATACAGGTAATTTTATTCATACGATTCTTTCCTCTTTTTTGAACTACACTTTTTCCTTATACATGAGTGCATAGAGAACGCCCATTCCATCGTTGGGAGACACAAGTTGTTGGATAACCCAACCTGACCGAGCGTATTCGTTCAGGATATCTTCTGCTTGTTCAATGTCTCTATCTCTGTTTAATTTGATTCCCTTGTTTAAATAAACGATTTTGTACTCCTTCATTATTTCCCTTCTTTCTTTATATTATTTATCAGATTTAAGCGATTTACATTGGTCTAAACATTCTTGTGAAGCGTCTCTTGTGAGAAAATGGATGACACGTTTATTCGGATGTTAATCGAGTAGTTGTATGATTTCCGCTCGACGATCCGCAGGGAACTGGCGGATAAAAGTTAGACATTCTTCAACTTCGTGGTAAACGGGTTCAATCCACGGCTTATCCGGTCGTTCCTTCCCTTTTCTGTTTGCAATTCCTTCTAAACAAACCTCTGTCGAATAATCGAGAAAGAAAATTGTGTGTGCTCTTTTGACTCGCATCTCCATCGTAGAACCATAATTACCATCGATAGTCCATGCGTCTTTTTATTGCACCTTATTTTAAATTAGAATAGCTTCAACCTGTCCTTCACGTTGTATGTACAACATCCATTAGTACTCTACAGTGAGAGTTCTTGTATTGATTATATCATGCAAAAGGATGAACCTGATTGGAATCTACAGATAAAATGGCCGCTTGATGCGACCTGCTTCGTATTAAGAAAGCTCTTTTAGCTTCTTTTCTAATTCCCGATATCTTTTTACTCTTGTAGGTTCGGTTCGTGCGGAGTAAATATGCCGTGCCCACTCCCTCTTCTTTCCATCAGTCAATGCGTTAAATTTCTCGAGTAAATCCGTGGTATCCTGTAAGTGCGATTCAATAGCTGGAATGTATT
>CAMDZK010000205.1 GCA_945910665.1 uncultured Peptostreptococcaceae bacterium | reverse complement strand
TTAAACAAGAGTCGGAAGGCGATCGCTTGTCTGCATTGATTAATGATGTACCTATTTTTGTGCAACGCTTTTATGGCGGATGGTTTGGCGTGATTGGCGCTGTGCTCCAATTGCTGACCGGTGTTGGGGCGCTGTTGTTACTCCATCCGATCATTGCCGTTACGGTCATTTTGGTGAGCTTGATGCCCATGGTAACGCCGGCATTGTTTAGTCAAAAAATGCAGGGGAAGATGGATGTTCTCGAGCAGGAGAACCGCAACTTTAGCCGTTCAGGAACAGAAATTTTACAGGGCTTTTTAATGATTAAGGGCTTTTCTGCGGTGCGTCTGTTTTTGCAACAATTTTCAAACGCAGCCAAACGTCAGGGTGATGCCGCGTACGCTGTGGAATTCACAACACTCCAAAGCAATATTGCTGCAGGAACATTTTCCTTTATCGGTTACCTTGTGCAAGTGGCTGTTGGGATTTATTTAATCATCCAAGGTGAGCTAACAGCCGGCGGATTCATTGCAAGCTTGCAGTTGTCGGATTTACTTGTCCCTCCAATTTTGCGCATGTCCGATTACATTTTAGATATTCGTGGCGTGAAGAATCTGCGTCAAAAAATCGATGCCATATGCACTTTTGAAGAAGATGAAACCCGTCCGAAGTTGACGGATATTGAAGCATTAAAAGCAAACCGCGTGGCGTATCATCATGACGACCGGCATATTTTAAAAGACGTGACATATACCTTTGAGCAAGGGAAAAAGTATGCCATTGTCGGGCGGAGTGGAAGCGGAAAATCGACGTTTTTACATGTATTGGCAGGGCTGATTGAAGCCAGTGATGGAGCTGTAGAAGTGAATTCCCAAGCGTTGGATGCATGGGACATGGACAGTTATCATGAAAATATGCTGCTCGTGCCACAAAACGCTTTTGTGTTTGACGATAGCGTGAAAAACAACATTACGCTTTACAAAGAGTATCCCAAAGAAGCGCTCGACGCCTATGACGAAGCCCTCCAGTTGGATCAGATTTCATCCATTGCCCACGCTTCTGGTGGAGAAAAACAGCGCATCGCCATTGCGCGGGCCATGTTACGCGGGGCAGATGTCATGTTGTTTGACGAAGCGACAGCATCGCTCGATCGGGTGACTGAAAGACGTGTGCATGCGATGATCACGAAGCAGCCAGATACAACGGTGATTTCTGTGACGCATAATGTATCAGAGGACATTTTGTCCAACTATGATGAAGTGCTCGTAATGGAGGCGGGTCAGTTAGTGGAAGCCGGGGAATACAGCACGCTGATGGCCAACAATGGCGCATTGTCACGTTTGGTCCATGCAAAAGAACTCACAGAACAAATGTAATGAAAGAAACAGCCAGTGGCTGTTTTTTCTTTATTTGAAAGGAGCAAAGGGCCATTTACATGGACAGCGAAACGTCCACCAATGAGGGTATCTGGCCAATTTTCTCCACTGACTATGACGACATTCTTAGCGGTTTTGTATGCTTCTTACAAAGCTTTGATGCAGTTTCATAGCGATTATCACCGGCAATTCGGGTGAAAATGACATCATTTTTTGCAAAGCTAAAGGAAGGCAATAAGAATAGAAAGACCAGAATAAAAGAGTGGAGTTTTCGCATAAATACACTCCGATAGAATTAATTTTAATATAACCGATTGCTGCTCTCGTTTTTCGAAAGGTATCTTTTTTATGTGTAAAATAAAAAGCCCAAAAAAACTGTCAGGCGTTTGCCCGACCGTTCTTGGTGTGAAGTATGTTGATAATAATGATACGATTTCGTATGGTTGCATTAGGGTTGCATTGGAACTGCAACCTTCGGTAAGAAAAATGCAACCCTAGTAAAAGAAGTTAGACAAATTGGAATTTATCGTTATAAATCAATGTTGATTTCGTATTTGTCTTCAATGAGTATATGGTTCAAATTGTGTTTCTGTACGAGTTCTAACATTTCTGCATTATCTGTCAACACACTCTCCATTGTGCACCATTCATCATCCAAACGACTTTCAATGGTATTTGCATATTTCTTTATGTCGGAAAAGTGCTTTCTGATATATTCCTCACTCATTACAAGACAGTAATATTGGATGTTTTCAAGATATTCGGTATCAAAGTCTTTCTGCCAATCGAATGGAATATAGCAACCTTCGACAATTAGGTTCTGCTTGTTTTCGACAGCAGTTTTAATCATTTCCCGGACAATAGGCCATATGTATGCGGTCAAATTCCTGTCATCACTCATTGCGGTGAGTTCTGTGTTTCCACTACGGATTAACCCCATTTTCAGATGGTCAATTGACAAATATGGATATTTATATTTTTCCAGCAACCTTTGGGCAAGTGCTGTTTTGCCTGTATGCGATGCTCCTGTAATTAAAATAATCATCTCAATCATCCCTACAAATTCAAGTTTGTCTAACTAATATTATATCATGGTTGCGCGGTACATCAACATTGAGCAAGATAAAAGGCCGACCATTCAGATACTTTTCGTATCAAAATGATCGGCCTTATTTGGTGGAGATAAGGGGATTCGAACCCCTGGCCTCTTGAATGCCATTCAAGCGCGCTCCCAACTGCGCCATATCCCCAAATGTATGCTTTTAGTATACCTAAATGACAAAGAATTACAATATTTTGGAAAGGGTTGTGGCGTTTGATATAATAAAGTAAAAAGGAAGGAGACAATTGCATGGAACGATTAAATCATTTTACAGAAACTGGTGTTTTCGATTCGGATGATTTTTA
>CAMDZK010000204.1 GCA_945910665.1 uncultured Peptostreptococcaceae bacterium | reverse complement strand
CTTGTTTCATACAGGAGTCTTTTTTATTTTATCTAATCGAGAATACTTCTCAAATTACTAGCAAAACATACACCAATATGGTATACTTTAGTCATCACATAGTTTGAAAGGAGAAAAGTACATTGGAAAACTTTATTGGTAAAAAAGTCATCGATTTTACAGTCCCTGCATACAAAAAAGATAAACTCATTGAGGTATCAAACAAAGATTTAGAAGGCCACTGGTCCATTTTCTTCTTCTACCCAGGTGATTTTACTTTTGTATGTCCTACTGAATTAGAAGACTTATCGAACTATTATGAAAAACTGAAAGAAGTCAACTGTGAAGTCTACGCAGTTTCTACAGACAGTGAATTCGTGCATAAGGCATGGGCGGATGCATCAGAGAGAATCAACAAAGTAGAATACACAATGCTTTCTGACAGAGCGATGGAACTTTCCAAATTCTTTGGTGTTCTCATTGAAGGAGAAGGACAAGCGCTTCGCGGTTCCTTTATTGTGAATCCTAAAGGTGAAATCGTCGCATACGAAATCCATTCTCCAGGAATTGGACGTTCTGCAAAAGAACTCTTCAGAAAAGTGCAAGCAGCGCAATTTGTTGACAAACACGGCGATCAAGTATGCCCAGCAAACTGGGAACCTGGTGAAGATACTCTTGAACCAGGTATTGACTTAGTCGGAAAACTTTAATGAAAGCTCCCTTCGGGGAGTATTTTTTATGTTTGTGACAGTAACTCTATAGCATACATTGTGAAAAAGAAAAACATATTATATAATAATGGAAAGCTGATTTTTTCATTCTCTCAATGTTTAGGAGGACATGATGACACCCACAAGAGACGAGGCATTGACCCTTTTTAAAGAGTACAATCAATCAGAAAGTTTATATCAACATGCCCTATCAGTGGAGGCGGTAATGCGACATTTTGCAGAAAAATTTGCCCCAGACGACGTAGAACGCTGGGGAATTTTAGGCCTTGTTCACGACTTAGATTACGAACAATTCCCAGAAGAACATTGCACAATGACAGAGAAAATTTTACGTGAACATAACTGGCCCGAAGAAGATATTCGCGCCATCATCTCCCATGGATATACGATGTGTAATGATGTGGAACCCATTGCCTTGGAAGAAAAGGTGCTTTTCACCATCGACGAGCTCACAGGGCTCGTGGCTGCAACTGCTCTTATGCGTCCAAGCAAATCGATTCTCGATATGGAAGTGAAGTCTGTCAAGAAAAAATGGAAGCAAAAGAGTTTCGCCGCAGGCGTCAATCGCAACGTCATTGAAATGGGCGCAGAAAAGTTGGGAATGCCCCTCGATGAAGTCATACAAGAGACGATTTTAGGTATGCGTAAAGTCGCGGATGCAATTGGACTTGCGGGTTGATTGTCATCGATTCAAATTTCGTATACAATAGTAGTAATTGAACGAGAATCTCCCATTGGGAGATTCTTTCACGTGAAGAAATGAGGAGGAGACATGAGTAAAGTACGATTGCGTTTTGCCCCATCGCCAACGGGATACATGCATATTGGCGGTTTACGGACGGCGCTTTATAACTATTTATATGCAAAACAACAAGGTGGAGACTTTTTACTTCGCATTGAAGATACAGACCAAACACGGCTCGTAGAAGGAGCGACGGAGAATCTCATTCGCGCTATGGAGTGGTCCGGCTTATCCATTGATGAAGGTATGCGTTTAGAAAACGGTGAAGTCGTGCAAGTGGGAGTGCACACCCCCTACGTGCAATCAGAACGTGTAAAACAAGGGATCTACAAAGAAGTTGCTGATCGTCTTGTGGAACAGGGAGATGCTTATTACTGCTTCTGTACGAAAGAAAGACTCGATCATTTAAGAGCTTCGCAAAAAGCTGATGGAAAAGTGCCTCGTTATGACGGCCTTTGCCGTGGCATTGACCCAGAGGATGCGAAAGCTCGCATCGCAGCAGGAGAAGAGCACGTCCTTCGCTTGAAGTTACCAAAGCGAGAAACGATCGTTTTTGATGATCTGATTCGTGGACATATGGAAATCAATGCAGATGATATGGACGATCAAGTTCTCGTCAAATCGGACGGTTTTCCGACGTATCATTTAGCGGTTGTCGTCGATGATAACGATATGGGCATTACCCATGTGGTTCGTGGAGAAGAATGGCTCCCATCGACACCAAAACACGTATATTTGTACGATTGCCTTGGCTGGGAAAAACCACAATTTGTCCACCTGCCTACGGTTTTGAACAAAGAACATAAGAAACTCTCCAAACGAAATGACGATGTCGCCGTTGAAGATTTCATTAAACAGGGGTATTTACCTGAAGGTCTCATCAACTATTTGGCATTAGTGGGGTGGTCTCCAGAAGATAATCAAGAAATTTTCACGTTAGAAGAGCTCACAAGAGCATTTTCTTTCGAACGAGTTTCTGCCAGTGGTGGAATTTTTGACCGAGATAAGCTGAACTGGGTGAATGCGCAACACATCAAACAAAAATCAGATGAAGAGTTGGCGAAGCTCTTGGCTCCTTATTTAGATGAAGCTCCCTTTGAGGTCCCAAAAGACGAAGAGCACAGAATGCTTTTGGCTGCCACGTTCAAAGAAAACATCCATACACTAGCGGATGTCGTGGAGCAAGTGGCTTTTCTTTATGAAGATATTGAAGTGACAGAACCAGAAGCGCTTGAATATGTGAATTCGGAAGAAGCAAAAACTCTTGCAGCATCTTTCATTCGCGCTTTAGATGCCCTTGAAAGCTTTGATCGAGAGCATG
>CAMDZK010000203.1 GCA_945910665.1 uncultured Peptostreptococcaceae bacterium | reverse complement strand
TATGTTGGAAATCCGACTGAAATAGGGTACAATAATCATACTGAATAGAAGTAAGGAGGTACATCATGGAGTTTACAAAAGATATGGTGATTGGCGATGTTCTTCGCGCGAATCCTGAAACTGCTCGCGTTTTAATGGAGATGGGTTTATCTTGCATTGGATGCCCAGGCTCACAAATGGAAACGATCCAAGAAGCAGCAACCGTACATGGTATTGACGTTGACGTCATGCTTGAAAGATTAAATGCGTTAAACGCATAAGAAGTTTTTAAAAGAGGCCAGAATTCTGACCTCTTTTTTTATGCCTATTTCACAATAAGTCGTTCAAAGTTTTTGGTTTTATCGTACTGTTCCATGTACACTTGCCTGCATTTCTTGTATTGAGCAAAGCGTTTCTTGGCTTCTTCTTCATCTCCGTGCACCACCCAATGGCCAATACATTTCGCGCACGTTGTTCCTTGCTTTACAAAACCTTCCACATCTTCTGCAGGATAACCGATAAATAATCCTACTTCATGGGGAAAATCCTCGTCTTCATTCATGCGTCGAATGAGCTCTCGGATGCAGAGGATTGGATTTTCTTTGGGGTACTGTTTTTCTTCCAGCAGTTTTTGGGCAATATGATGGTTCAAATCCTCTTTTAGCCGGTCTAAACGAACTAAATACAAGAGAGCTCGTTCTCCTTTTTTTCTCAATGGAATCAGCACAAGGCCTTTCTTGGACAGTGACTTATTTAATTCTCGTACGGATTTTTCTAGCTCTTTTTCATCGCGCATGGGACAGGCGACGAGGTTTCCCGTCTTTATTCCTGCAAGCGTCGATGAACAAGTTTCTACTAAAAATTTTCGATGCATACTCCTCCTAATTATCGTTAGCTTAAGCTAACTTTATAGTGAAAGAAAAGGGACATCCCTGTCCCCTTTCCGTATGAATGACACAAACAGTGGTTTTTATTTTTCTGGGTGGATGTAGCATTGGTCTTCTTCCATTCCACGACATCCCATGGCAGCTCTGGGGCATCCATTACACCCGCCACATTGAGAAATCCCCTTTTGCTTTTGTCTCACTAAATAGAAGATGACGAGACCAACAATTGCTAAAAGGATAAAACCCACTACAATCGTTCCTAAGTTCGCTGTAATCCAATTCATTTTTTCCTCCTATGTGAGCTGCGTCCGCTTTTGTAAGCGCTTCGCATACGGTGGGCGCACAAGCAAGTACACGAATACGATGAGTGTGATGACCGCAAAGACGAGACCAATCGGGTTCGTGTTTCCTTGCAGAGCAGATCCAAATTGATAAATCATCAGGGCTACCGCATAGGCTAATCCCGTTTGGTAAAGCAGGGCAAAAGCAGTCCATTTGGGATTACTCATCTCTCTTCGAATGGCGCCCATGGCCGCAAAGCAAGGAGCGCACAAAAGGTTAAATACGAGGAACGAGTAGGCGATTAATGGTGTCATCCCTTCAAAATCCAATACGCCAAAGACAGCAACAATTTGCTCTTTTGCTACAAGTCCCATAATGGTCGCGACGGTCGCTTTGATATTTCCAAAGCCCAAAGGAGCAAATAGCCAGCGGATGCCTCCCCCAATGATGCCTAAAACACTACTTTCTAAGGGCATTTCTGGGTCGAAAGTCCAACTTCCATTCACAAGTCCAAAGACACTACCGGCCCAAATGAGAATCGATGCAAGCAAAATGACCGTTCCCGCTTTTTTAATGAATGACCAACCGCGGTCCCAAGTGGATCTCCATAAATTCTTTAAGGTAGGCATGTGATAGGCGGGCAGCTCCATAATAAAGGGCGCTGGGTCTCCGCCAAACATTTTCGTTTTCTTTAAAATAATCCCTGAGATGACAATCGCTGCAATACCGATAAAGTAAGCGGAAGGAGCAACCCACCACACGCCACCAAAGAGTGCTGCGGCAATCAATGCGATAATCGGAAGTTTCGCGCCACAGGGCATAAAGGATGTGGTCATAATCGTCATGCGACGATCCGCTTCACTTTCAATGGTACGTGATGCCATAATTCCTGGCACACTGCAACCTGTTCCAACGAGCATGGGAATAAAGGATTTTCCTGATAAACCAAACTTTCTAAACACTCTGTCCATGACAAAGGCAATGCGGGACATATACCCACAGGCCTCCAAGAAGGAGAGCATGAAAAAGAGCACAAGCATTTGTGGCACAAAGCCTAAAACAGAACCTACGCCACCAATGATTCCATCTAAAATCAGACCTTTCATCCAACCAGCGACGCCAATGCGATCGAGTCCATTTTCCACGAGCACAGGAATTCCTGGAACCCAAGTGCCATAATTGGATGGATCAGGAACATCCTCAGATGCAAGAGCTGCCTCCACTGGTTCTGTAATGGAGAACCCTTCTGCGTCAAGCTCTGGTCCATAAAAGCCATAGGCTTCCTCAAAAGCTGCGAAGTCGGCATTTCGCATGGCTTCTTCAATCTCTGCCGCTCCCGTAATATGTGCATTTGCAGCACGGCTCACTTCTTGGCGAACTTCCGGTGTCCACACAGAATCTCTCGCATAGAGGGCCATAGCTTCTTCGTATTGAGCGGTCCCTCTTCCTAAGAAGTGCCATCCTTCGCCAAAGACGCCATCATTTGCCCAATCGGTGGCTACACTTCCCACAGTGGTAACGGAAATGTAATAGACCAAAAACATGACGACGGCAAAAATAGGCAGTGCCATTATACGATTTGTCACTACAGCATCGATTTTATCGGAAGTGGTAAGTCCACCGAGGTTTTTCTTTTTATAGGATGATGCGAGAATTCTTGAGATATATAAGTAACGTTCATTGATAATGATACTTTC
>CAMDZK010000202.1 GCA_945910665.1 uncultured Peptostreptococcaceae bacterium | reverse complement strand
CGGTTTGCTGAAACCAGCGCCCAGAGGATGTGAGATTCATGGGGTCAATGAGTTGGACGAGAGTATCGTGATTTGTAAATCGATTACTCATGAGAAATCCATAGCAAAAAATCCGATGATAAACGTGGCAAAAAACGTCACCATCACTTATTTGAATGGATGATTCAGTCTTTTATGAATAAAGGTGATCCATTGATTGCCTATGTTCATTCTTGGCTCCTTATGAGCGAAGGGTTCATCATACCACATTTTGAACCTTTATCTCCGATTATTGTTGTATTTATTTGCCATTTCCGTTATAGTGAAAGATGAATACAAGAGTGAGGTGTACGATGAAACTGAATTTTTATTATAGTCCCCTTTGCCCCGATTGCCCTCCTGCAATGGAGGCTCTACAAGTACAAAATATTTCTTACGAAGGATTTAATATTACAGAAGATTTAGGCGCATTAAAATCTTTTCTTGCCCTACGTGACACAAAAGAGAGTTTTTCACCAATCAAAGAAAATGGCAAAATTGGCATTCCTTGTTTTGTCCTTAAAGATTCCATTTTATTTTCTCTAGAAGAAGTGTTGCAAATGATGGAGGATGAATAATGGATTACATTTTAAGCACTTCATCAACTTCAGATTTAGATTTGGAGACGATGCAAAAAAGAAATATCGAGTATATCCCTTTTACTTATATTATCGATGGAAAAGAATATCCAGATGATTTAGGGCAGACGATGTCTCATAAGGAATTCTATCGAAGAATTCGAGAAGACAAAATTCTTCCGACGACTTCTCAAATTAACACACAGACATTTGTTGAGCGCTTTCGTCCCCATTTGAAAGAAGGAAAGCCAATTATTCATGTTGAACTCACCTCTGGTATTTCCGGCGCGTATCAATCCTTAATGATGGCAAAAGAAATTCTCTTAGAGGAATTTCCAGAATCGGAACTGTATTTTCATAACAGCTATTCCGCTTCCGGTGGACTTGGCCTCATCATGATTTTATTAGCGGATATGCGTGATGAAGGTAAGTCTGCCAAAGAATTGGACGAATGGCTCCATGAAAATAAAAAGAATATTCACCACTGGTTTGCCCCCGCAGACCTTGAACATTTAAAACGAGGCGGTAGAGTTTCAGGTGCTGCGGCTGCCATGGGTACCCTTTTGGGAATAACCCCTGTGTTGACGGTGGACAAGGAAGGGAAACTCGCGGTTGTTGAAAAAATCCGAGGAAAGAAGAAAGTCATTCAGCGTTTGATTGACCGTGTGGAAGAATCTGCTGCCCATGGAAAAGACTACGATAGCAAAATCATCATTGTTCATTCAGATCGAAAAGAAGATGCAGAATTCATCGCCGATCGTCTCATGGAGGTTTTTCCAAAGATGAAAGAGCGCCCTATGGTTTACAATATAGGGGCGGTGATTGGATCTCACGTAGGTTCTGGTACACTAGCCATTTGCTTTATGAGTAAAGGGCGAGAAATTTAAGAAATCATAAAAAGAAATTGCAGAAAAGCTTGCAATTTCTTTTTTTGTTCTGTATAATGATTGAGTGTCTTATGAAAAGTGCGTCGATTTGAGAGGTTGCGGGAACCTACCGGAAATTCTCAAGGAGCAGTTTACCAGAAGGTAAACGAGGGCGTCACGCTATCCGTAGGCCTTTTTTTAAGGGGGGCTCGACACACCCGGACGGGTGGTGCATGTGATGCTTCATGTATGTGGCTATTGCATACAATTTAAAGGAGGAAAAAATGGCAAAACAACAAAGAATCAGAATCAGACTGCGCGCCTATGATCACGAAGTATTAGATCAATCCGCACAAAAGATTGTTGAAGCGACGAAACGTTCAGGAGCAAAGGTTTCTGGCCCAATTCCGCTTCCAACAGAAAAAGAAATCATTACGATTATCCGTGCTGTACACAAGTACAAAGATTCTCGTGAGCAGTTTGAGCAACGTACACACAAACGATTAATCGACATCATCAATCCAAATCCAGCGACTTTAGATGCTTTGAAAAAATTGAATCTTCCAGCTGGGATTGATATCGAGATTAAACTGTAACTTAGGATGATTGCTTAGCAATCCGCTGTAAGGAGGAACTCGTGAAGAGTATTATTGGTAAAAAAATCGGGATGACACAAGTTTTCTTAGAAAACGGAGATCTCGTTCCAGTGACTGTTGTACAGGCTGGTCCCCTGAAAGTTGTTCAGGTTAAAACCGTAGAAACTGATGGCTACAACGCAATTCAAGTTGGTTACGGCGAAAAGAAAGAAAAGAAAGTAAACCAAGCTGCGAAAGGCCATTTCGATAAAGCGAATTTAAGTGCAGCAGCTGTGTTGCAAGAAATTCGCACGGAAGAAGACGAATCCTACGAAGTAGGACAAGAAATCACGGTTGACATTTTCCAAGAAAATGATCGCGTCGATGTCGTCGGTACTTCCAAGGGGAAAGGAACCCAAGGGGCAATCAAACGTCACAACTTCTCAAGAGGTCGTGAAACCCATGGTTCTAAATTCCACCGTTCAAGTGGTGCGCGTGCAGCGGGTACGTATCCTGGCCGCGTATTTAAAGGAACGAAACAAGAAGGTAAAATGGGTAACGAACGCGTAACGGTTCAAAATCTTGAAGTCGTTCGTGTCGATGCTGAAAACAACATGATTTTGATCAAAGGCGCTATCCCTGGAAACAAAAAAGGCCTGGTCACAATCTCTGCAACAGTAAAACAAAACTGATTGGACAGGAAGGAGTAAGACATGCCTACAATTGATGTAATGAATATAAAGGGCGAAAAAGTCGAACAGCTCGACCTGAACGATTCCGTCTTTGATATTGAAGTCAACGAACATGCGGT
>CAMDZK010000201.1 GCA_945910665.1 uncultured Peptostreptococcaceae bacterium | reverse complement strand
ATGGGCCGATTGGTTCCATAAATAAATAGTAGGAAGACTCAATGCCATTTCTCTTCGTACCAAGCGTACGTCCAGAGCTACGTAGATAATCCGCTGCGTATTTTAATATATAGGACTTTTTACCATTTGAAATACGATACACATAATTAATATTTCCATCGCCGATTTCTAGGATCGTCAAATCCTCTTTTTGTGAAAATAGATTTTCTTTCACTACGGCGTCTTTAATTTGTTCTTGATTCATTTTCCCCTCCTTTTCTAGTATATCATCTCTCTATCCTAAAACTCTCATCCGTGATAAGATAAAAGAAAAAAGGAGCAGAGAATGGTTAAAAAGAAAGTCCTATTTATTGCTATGGGTGGTACCATTGCATCTGAAATCACCGAAGATGGTCTCCAACCAGAACTTACTCCACAAGCACTTTTAGATAAAGTCCCAGCAATCGAGTCTTTGGCAATCGTTGATTCTATCGAGTTAACGAGTCTTGATTCTACCAACATCACCCCCGAACATTGGGTATTGGCAGCAAAAACTGTGGAAGAGAATTACGATGCCTACGATGGTTTTGTCATTAGCCACGGCACGGACACCATGGCCTATACTGCTGCGGGCCTTTCCTATCTCATTCAAAACAGCCATAAGCCGATCGTTTTAACAGGGGCGCAAAATCCAATTAACTATGAAAATACCGATTCTAAGGTCAATTTATTTGATGCCTTTATCTGTGCGACAACCGAAACATTGGCAGGCGTTTTTCTCGTATTTAATGGAGAATTAATCTTAGGTACGCGCGCGAGAAAGACGAAGACCAAAAATTACAGGGCTTTTTCAAGTATCAACTATCCCGTCATTGCAACCATTCAAGAAGGGCATATCATTCAGTATATCGATACGCCGAAAGTGGGTGCTCCTACATTTCACCATACTATGAATGAAAATGTGGGTCTGTTAAAAATGATTCCCGCCATGGACCACGATGTGCTGGAATTTTTACTAAAGAAAAAAGATGCCGTCGTCATCGAAAGTTTTGGGGTTGGTGGCATGCCTTCTTACCACGACAATATTTTTCATCGATTGATTTTAGAATATGCAAATCAAGGTAAAATCGTCGTCATGACAACCCAAGTCCAAGAAGAAGGGTCTGACATTGGCGTGTATTCCGTTGGTAAGAGCTTAAAACATAGGAAAAATGTGCTGGAAGCCTATGACATGACAACAGAGTGTGTCCTCGCCAAACTCATGTGGATTTTATCCGTCACAAATGACGAAGAAGAAATTGAAACACTTTTTTATACGCCCGTTGCTAAAGACATTATTCGTATTCAATATAAAAACGTTTAAAACGGACCCATGGATTTGATCCATGGGTCCGTTTTTGATTAATATGGTTCCGCCATCGCAATGCCTTTTTTCTGCGCAATTTTTTGAGTGATGAATGGCGTCACGATGCACGTTAGAATCACAGCCAATGCGATTTGCGAAACTGCCGTTTGACGGTATTGGGCTAATTCAGGATAACTAAGTGTTATGACCGACGCAATGGCAATGGTAAGCCCTGCCATACAGGACATAGCAGCGCCACGCCAAAATATAAAAATCGATTTTTGTCCGCGTTATCTTTTCAACGCCTTCCATAATTTCTTCCATTCGTTTCATAATATGATTACGCTTTTCTGGAATATAGGAACGAGTCGTTCCTTGTAATGTACATATTTCAGGAATAATATTCGCATTACTCCCTGTAGAAAATTGCCCCAAGGTCAATGTAGTATTTTCATTTCCCGTAATTTCATAGCTAATCATTTGATTGAAGGCATCGCGGATGACCATTCCCGCGTAAATTGGGTCAATCGTCGTATGAGGATACGCTCCATGGCCACCTTTTCCCCTAATGGTGATTTTGAAGTTATCACTGGAGGTGGTTATGTTCCCTTGGTAGTATCCGAAAGAACCTGGTGTATCGTCCAATCCAGTATGAAAGGCAATGGCTGCATCCACCTTGGGATTTTCTAAGATTCCATTTGCAATCATTTCTTCCGAGCCTTTAAAAATCTCTTCCGCCGGTTGAAACATGAGTTTAACATTTCCTGCAAACTCATCTTTGTGGTTATTAATAATCTCTGCTGCCCCTAAAAGCATGGCATCATGTAAATCATGGCCACACGTATGGGCACATGGTCCCGTCGCTTTAAAAGGTAAGTCATTTTCTTCTTGCATGGGAAGAGCGTCCATATCGGCGCGCAAAAGAATCGTCTTCCCCTCTTCTTTGCCTCGAATCAGAACACTTATCCCTGAAGTACCCACTTCTTCATACTCCAATTGAAGTGCATCCAATTGGAGTATGACATAGGCTTTCGTTTTTGGTAAATCCAATCCTAGTTCTGGAATCTGATGAAGATCCCTCCGATACTTGGTGATTTCTCTTCGAATTGTTTCGCTTCATTCATATAGGATTGCATACTACACCTTCTTTTCATCCGTTATCTTCTATTTATACCCAACGTTCTGCCACTACTGGAGAGCTTTTGCCAGACGAATAAACATTTCTTCAACTGTAGACTTAGGGCTTGCTACATTAACACGAACAAAGTACTTGCCTTCTTCCCCAAACATTTCCCCCTGATTCACAATGAGACCCTCTTTGATGATTTGCTCCTCCCAACCATCCTTTGCATAAGCACTCACATCCACCCATGCTAAATACGTCGCTTCCGCCTTTGAAAGGATCGCTTGTGGAAGATTTTTTTCGAGAAATGATGAAATCCAAGCAAAAATCTCATCAAAATAGAGGCGGAGTTGGTCGAGCCATTCGTCCCCTTCATTATACGCAGCAAGCGTCGCGGCCACTGCAAAAGGAGA
>CAMDZK010000200.1 GCA_945910665.1 uncultured Peptostreptococcaceae bacterium | reverse complement strand
TATGATGATTAGCCCCCCTTTTTTCATAAGCACTCCCCCATCATTCATGCGCTTTAATATACGTTGTTAAAACATCTGCCACTGCCTGGGCTGAATTAGTGACCTCTTCATAGGTGTTATAGTCACCTCCCACCTCAATTAAAATCATCGTCGTGGCAAAATCTTGATTATAAACGCCGTTATAGCCAACCCCGCCGTTTTCACGAATCCCTCGCGATAATCCAGGATACTTTTCGCTCAATAAGGCTTCCAACTCTTGAATAATTTTTTGATTTTCTTTATATCGCTCATTATCAGTTCCTAACACAAACATCACTTTGGCATACGGTTTCCCATCAATCGTTGTCACAGATTTCTCATAACTAATCGAATCCCGATGAAAGTCAATAAAATAGCGTAATGTCTCATGTTGACTCGCCGTATCCTCTAAATACATCCGTGATGCCTTATAAGATAATGAATAATGCCACTTATTTTTACTCACAACCTCTGCCGCTGAACGAGATTCAACTAATGTATTTATATTTTGACTTTGTAACTGCTCAGCTACCATGTAAGATAAATCAACCACACTAACTGTCCGACCTAACTGCTCATTCACAGCTCCACCTTCATATAGTTCACCGTCATGAGAATTAAAGATATAAACCAACGGATCGGTTGTGATTACTTCTTGCATCGGTTCGACATCTAACTCCTCACTAACATATGTATATTTATAATCTTGTGGTGGCGTTGCTGCTGTTGCACTTTGACTCGGTGCCTTCATATTAATAAAAGCAAACCCATCATTGATAAAGGAGCAAAGTTGATTCAAGTCCAGTGAAGTCATGATTTCTGCAAAGTATTTTTGTAAATTCATCACCACATCCACAATATCTCCCGCGGTTGAAAAATCAAAAATACTTGATAAAATTGTTTCTTGTTTCACATGTTTATCGTAAGCTTCTTTTTGATTAACATATAGCAACTGAAAAAACTGCGTGAAGCAAAGTGTGAGAACAAATCCCAGTATGATGATATAGGGTGTTAATTTATTCAGCTTTTTCTTCCATTTTTT
Source organism: uncultured Peptostreptococcaceae bacterium (assembly GCA_945910665.1). Taxonomy (GTDB): domain Bacteria; phylum Bacillota; class Clostridia; order Tissierellales; family Peptoniphilaceae; genus JAAYQA01. Next base: position 1,812 of record CAMDZK010000200.1, on the reverse strand, counting down.
TCTCCTTAAACGTTGTTTTCGATTCAATCTCCCCCGCCCCCTGACTGTTGTATTTCATCGAAAGATGCTTACCTTTCGCGTAACGTTTACCTCTTTAAAACATATACGTTATTATACAAAATCAGTGGTGTTAATTATTGTTGTTTTATGGTCAAGAATTAGCTAAATTGTACATTTGGATGTAAGGCTCGATTGAGACCATTGGAAATTAATGTCGCTAAATCCTCCATTTCTGTATCGATTTCTTTTGGGGTCACGATTAGATTATAACCATTTGGTGTTAAGACCTCAGAAATCAATTGGCGCTTCTCTTCTTCTTCTAAGTTTCCGACTTGCCCCATAAATTGCTCACGAAGTTCTGGAGACGGTAAATCTTCATCGGTATATATTTGACGTGCACTTGAAAATGGCACGAGTTTTTTATAAGAGCGCGACTCCTCTTTTAACGATTTCCCAATATGTTTAAGAAGAAAATCGATCGTATCACTCGTAATCGAAACCGCATCGACAACAGTTGGAACCCCGATTGCAAAAACAGGGATACCTAGCGATTCCTCATCAACTGCCTTACGTTTATTTCCGACCCCGCTACCTGGTGCAATTCCTGTATCAGTCATTTGAATCATTTTATTGACACGAGTAATCGAACGCGAAGCTAAAGCATCCACAACGACTAAGAAATCTGGCTTCACTTTTTTGACCAGTGATTCAATCACATCATATGTTTCGATTCCAGTCATCCCCATCACACCTGGTGCTAATGCACTGACTTGACGATAACTTCGATCCACTTCATTTGGACGAAGCTCATATAAATGACGCGTCACAATGACTTCATCAACGACCATTGGTCCTAATGCATCAGGCGTCACATGATCATTTCCGAGTCCAATCACTAAACAAGTATCTGTTTCTTTAATGTCTCGATGTTTTAATAGCTTCGATAATTGCTCTGCAAAGACTTCCATCGCCACCGTTAACTGATCATGTTCATGAGTAATGATAGAAGACGTATCGAGTGTCATATAACGACCTGCCTTTTTTCCCACACGTTCAACTGCTTCAGGTGCTACATCAATGCAAGTCACTTTTAATCCTTTAATATTATCTTCTTCGTATTTCACCCCTTCTTGAGACGCCTCATTCACTTGCCCGACCATTTGTTCAACGGCTTCTAACGCTAAATCTGAACGACATTGCCACTTTTTCATTTCCTGTTCATTCATAATAATCACCTCAAAAATAGTGTGAGCTAGTTTTAGTTATTTCATGAAAATTTATTCAAAATTTATTCTCAAATTAAAAAAAGACAATTTAAGCTCGTCTTTTATTCTTGTTGTATCACTTGTTTTCTTTTTAACACGCCAGGGTCCCATTCAATCATTAAGACAGCTAAGACACTGAAAATTCCACCGATACAAAGCTTGACTGTCACAGGATCACCTAAAATAAGAACGGATAAAATCGCTCCAAATAATGATTCAAATGATAAAATCAATCCTACTTTTGCTTCAGATGTGTGACGTTGCGCGATCGATTGAATCAAGAAAGCAAACAGCGTACTCAATAACCCTAAATACAAAACGGCGATTCCACTACGAAATGAGACCTCGACCCAGGGCATCCTCAATGACCAAATGAACGATAAAACAGCAACAGTTACCATCTGTATTGTATTAAAACAATACGGATTACAACGCGGACTAAATAAGCCGGTGATCACAATTTGAACAGCAAAACCAATTGCACAAATTAAGGTCAAAATATCCCCTATGTTCATGGAAAAATCTTTTTCAAGAGATAAAAAACTAA
>CAMDZK010000199.1 GCA_945910665.1 uncultured Peptostreptococcaceae bacterium | reverse complement strand
GTTTTTGTTATATTTTTTCGATTTCTAATTGTATAAGAGTAACGAATATAGCCAATATATTTTAAAATCTCACCATGAATTCCAGTTTCTTCACGTACTTCTCGAATGGCAGCTTCTTCCATCGTTTCACCCATTTCGATATGACCTTTGGGTAAAACCCAGTCTCCGCTAAACTTACGTAATAACAGTATCTTTCCGTCTGCTTCGACCACACCGCCGCAGCTTATTTCTTTCATGGAGCATAACCTCCTTTAATCTAAACCTATTATAACATAGGATTAGGTCTTATAAACGCGCGTATGATTCTCAAAGATGATACTACAAAGTTTATACGCATCGTGTCTTATATAGTTCTTCTTTATATCAATAAAGTCGCCGCCGAAAGGCACAATGCCCTCTTTTTGAAAAGCGTCGATTTCTTCTCCCGTCATGAAAAGAGGCATCGCTTTATTTATATTATAATAATGTTCTGCTACCGATTGCGGAACGGGTTGCGTATTGTAATAAATACGGTCTAGGAAATCAATATTTGCATGCTTTTTCATCGCTACATAGTGATCATATATACTGTAGCCATCAGTTTCTCCTGGTTGCGTCATCACATTAGCAAGATAATGAACGGGAGCTTTTGCTTTTCTCAGAGCATCCGTCAATTCCTCAATCAAAAGATTTGGCATTATACTCGTATACAGGCTTCCAGGACCTATTAAGATTAAATCTGCGTCTTGAATTGCCTCAATTGCTTTTGGCGGAACTTTTGGATTTTTCTTATTCAAATGAACGTGATCGATGTGCTTTCCATGTTCCCTGACGTATAAAGGAATCTTCGACTCCCCTTCGATAATGTCTCCATCTGTAAGAACTGCTGTGAGAGTTACATCTTCCAGTGTCATGGGCATAACCCGTCCTTGTATTGCTAAAATATCCGATGTCTTTTCAATGGCTGTTTCAAAAGAACCATAGACTTCATTCATGGCTGCTAAAAAAATATTTCCAAAGTTTTGCCCTTCCAATTCGCCGCTTTTAAAGCGATATTGGAAGATTTTTTGCAGTTCCGATTCCGTAGCGGCAAGGGCCACAAGACAAGCGCGAATATCGCCAGGAGGCAACATTCCTAAGTCTTCTCTGAGTCTTCCAGAGCTTCCCCCATCATCCACAACGTTTACAATCGCTGTAATGGACTGCGTAAATTGTTTGAGACCCGATAGTAATATGGAGAGTCCCGTGCCTCCTCCAATCACGACAACTTTTAGATCACTGTCCATGATTTTCCCATCCTTCTTCGTCCCGATGGAAAAGTACCGATTGAATTCCTAAGTCGCGGAGTTTCTGATACATGACATGGGCAAAGGATACAGAGCGATGTTTCCCGCCGGTACATCCAATTCCAATCGTAAGGCCTCTTTTTCCTTCTTTTTTATACATGGGCAACAGATAGGTCACCAAGTCTACAATTTTATTCATGGCCGTATTGGTCTGCTCAAACTGGAAAACATAATCTTCAATGGTTTGATCGAGACCGTTCATTTCTCGTAGACTTTCAATATAATAGGGGTTTGGAATAAATCGAACATCAAAGATTAAGTCACCATCCAAGAGAATTCCATTTTTAAATCCAAAACTGATAATTCGAACAAAAAAGTCTGTGTCTTTTAAATTTTGAAAATACGTACAGATCGCTTCGCGAAGCTTTCCCAGATTTAATGCACTTGTATCTATCGTAATGTCGGCTCGATCTTGTATCCGTTTGAGTCTCCTTCTCTCTTCCTTTATTTCTGTCATCATGTCGCCAGAACCACCTAATGGATGCGGTCTTCGTAATTCCTTAAAGCGTCTTACGAGTACTTCATCGTTGGCATCCAAAAATAGGATAATCACTTGATGGCCCTCTTGTTTCAATTGCACAACGGCGACTTCTAAGTCATCAAAGAAGATCCCTCCACGAATATCGACGCCCACCACGAGTTTTTCAAACGGCAGCTTGGAATTTTCTGTGAGCTGCACAAAATTTGAAATCAATTGAGGTGGGACATTGTCCATGGAATAGTATCCCATGTCTTCAAAAATATTAATCCCTGAGGATTTACCTGCTCCACTCATTCCCGTGATGATGACGATTTGCATATTACACCTCTTCTACGTTTACAATGCGATGAATCGGAAGTCCAGCTTCTTTCGCTCGCATGAAAGCCTCTTCGACCGTAGCGATGTCTTCAGGCCTGTGGGCGTCGGAATTGATAATAAAGTCCACATCCGTCTCCATCGCTTTTTTTATATTTTCTACGCTTAATTCCTTATGATGGGCATTGATTTCCATCTTCACATTATACTGCGCACACACTTCTCCGAGACGTTTTGCGTCGATGGGCACCTTGTCACCGGGGTGTGAAAGAAAAGTGACAGGATATTTTTCTACTAATAAGGCCAAGGCATTTGTATTTTTCTCTCGGACCCAATTGCGTAAAGGGCGAAACACTTTTGCAATTGGATTTAAGATGAAAAACAACACATTGGACCATAAATCATCCATGAGGACGCCGTAGTGAAATCCTGCGACAATAATATCAAAATAGCCGAGCCATTCTTCTTTTAAATCCCAGTCCCCAGAAAAACTTTTTACATTTGCTTCTACACCCATGAGGACGCGAAAGTCTTTGTCTTTATACTCTTCATTGAGCGCATCAATTTCCTTACGTAGTTCTGGAATGCGTTCTTCTAAAATCCCGTAGCGCAAATGTCCTGGGCCGTGGTCACATATTGCCAGCTCTTTAAGGCCCTTTTCATAAGCTGCCGCAGCATTTTCACGCAAAGTTCCTTTTCCATGGTTGTTTCTACTATCAATTGTATGGGTGTGGTAATCTCCTCTTAATTTCACAGCTCTTCCCCA
>CAMDZK010000198.1 GCA_945910665.1 uncultured Peptostreptococcaceae bacterium | reverse complement strand
TTTACTTCCAATCAAAACAACCATCGGCGATACACTTTCCTTAGAGTATATCGATGGAAGCCTATACCGTGAAAGTTTAGAAAAATATGGGCTCACAGAAAATGACCCTTTAAATGATGTGGTCCGATTAATCAAAGATGACGAAAGTATCATCATCAAATTACTCACTCATCCTGTGGTACGAGAACTCGCGTTTGAGATGCTGCAAAAAGATCCGACGGTTGCTGGCATCGAATTAGAAGACATGATGCTCGTACAAGATTTGCGCATGCTAGAAATCAAGAGCAACCTCAATGAAACGGTACCAAACATTACTCTTGAAACTCAAGCCAAAGACGACTTTGTGGCTATTGCCGACCAAATGGCCTTAGAAACGCTTTTACTCAGTCGCTATGAAGAAGGCGCGGTAGTCCCTGTGCAACTTGCCATAGATGCACTCAATCGCGCCGGTGTAGACCACGATTTTTCTTGGGAAGAGCACGATGGAATCATCGAAGTGGTCTATGAAAATCCAGGGGCCAATGAAGGTGACGCTCTGCCAGCACTCATCAAAGCTTTAAGAGAAGCAAAACTTGTTGGTCCTCTTGTCACAAGTGATGCTTTAAAAGCCCATGTGCAAGAAATTATTTTGAATCAAGGATTAAATCCACGGATTCTCGTCTCCACGTGGCAATATGTCTATGAAAAAGAGCGCCAAGACACACTGGAAGGGCTGGATTTACCAGCGAATGCGAGTGTCGATGCCGTATATCAAGCGCGTAATAAACTCTATGAAATCAAACATGATTCTGTCTATGAATGCATCGGCGTTCAATCTCTCCATAGACAACTAGAAGCCATCGGCCACTACGGCTATGAACCTTTAAACATTGCTTACAATTTAAGTGATAAAACCGTAGCTTATTTAGAAGAAGTCATCCCTAATAACAAAGGGGTTCAAATTTCCATCGAACCGGTCCGCTATTATCCCCATGGAACTCTTGCAGCCCATGTGCTAGGATATGTAGGACGCATTGCAACCGAGGAAGAGCTAGCGAAATATAATGAAACCACCGGATATTTACCAGGCGATATTATTGGAAAAACTGGAGTGGAAGAAGCTTACGAACATTTGTTAAAAGGAGTCGACGGGAAACAAACTGTACAGGTGGATGTGTTGGGGAATCGCACCCAAACCTTAGATGAAATTGAACCAGTTCCGGGAAATAATATATTTCTCACCATCGATTATGATTTGCAGCGCACGTTAGAAGATGGGCTGAAGAAAACTTTAGACAATTTACAAGTGGGCGGTTCCTTTGAATCGGAATGGGGCACAGAGAGCTTAAGCCGACGCAGCGATGGGTCTTTTTACTCTAATGCAACGTCTGGTTCTTCTGTAGCGATTGATGTCAGTAATGGCGCTATTTTGGCGATGGCGAATTATAACCCCTACGACCCCAACCTCTTCTCCACTGGAATTTCCCAAACGGATTGGAATAGTCTTTTCCCTGAAGATGAGAGGGATTTACTTGCCCATCGTCCCTTATTAAATATTGCGACTCAATCAGAAATCCAACCGGGTTCAATTTTTAAAATGGTGACGACCTATGCAGCGTACAATAAAGGGATGCCCCCAGGAGAAGCAGTCTTTGATTCAGGCTATGTGACGATTGGGGATACAGACTTTGGCTGTTGGCTATGGAACGAGCAAGAGCTCACCCATGGGTATGTGAATATGGCACAAGCTCTCATGCACTCGTGCAACTATTACTACTATGCTTTGGCACTGGGAGAAAATCAATCCAGTCACCAAGCGACGAGCGTACGGTTGGACATTGAAGATGTGGAAAAAGCAGCGATGCAATTTGGTTTAAATGAACCCACAGGAATTGAAATTAAAACACCCCAGGAAGCATCAGGACAAATTCCAGATCCAATTGGAAAATTAAACTCTGTGCGAGGGATGATGCGCAATTTCCTCAGTGAAAATCTCAAGGATTACTTGCAGCCTGACACGTTAAAAACAGAAGCTGCCATTGAAGCAGACCAAGAAAAAATACTCACTTGGCTCGATGAAGAAACTCTTGTAGAACGGCAAGAAGTGTCAGATCGACTCAGTGAAATGGGCTATGTAGCAGAGACCCCCATTGAAGGAAATGTAACATCCCTGACGGATATTTTGAAATACACGTACGTGAATCAAGCAGGGTGGGATATTACCGATACACTCAACGTCGTGATTGGACAAGGGCAAAATGCCTACACGCCCCTGCAAATGGCCCACATGACGGCAACCATTGCAAACAATGGAAACATCAACAAAACGAGTATTTTTGAAAAAGCGATGAACTTTAGCAATACGTCCGTCGTGGAATCGCCTACGAGGGAACGTCGCCCCATTGAAGGAGACAGAACCGCGTTTCCTCACATCCAAGAAGGGATGAATATGGCCGCGAATCACGGGTGGATTGGCACTGTGTTTGACAAACTTCCCATTGAAGTTGCAACGAAAACGGGAACAGCGCAGCGTGCAGGGATAAACCCTGTCACAGGAGAACTATACGATGATTACGGATGGTTTGTGTCTTACGCACCGTATGAACATCCAGAAATTGCCATAGCCACGGTTCTCTTTCAAGGGGGATCCGGTTCTAGCGCTGGTCCTATGACAAGAGAAGTCTATGCAAAATATTTTGATTTGCAACCAGGTGCAGATACACAAGGGCAAACAGAAGAAGCGCCAGAGGGAGAATACGAAGAATAATGAATATACTGTTAGTCGTTCCCAAGGACGCACTGCAATTGTCCTTCTTTAAAACAATCCCCTTTCAGTATCTCGTAGACTTACGGCAAAAGGAAAGTCATTTAGCCTATGACGATGGTGCACTTCCTATTTACCATAGTTTTGATTTATTGGCAGACC
>CAMDZK010000197.1 GCA_945910665.1 uncultured Peptostreptococcaceae bacterium | reverse complement strand
AAACATCACCTTCCGCATGGTGAATGGGACTTTGTGGAATGCCAATCAACGCTTCTAATTCTGGAAACCAGATGCCTAGTTGGTCCATCTCCCGTAGCACCTGAAAAAAGATGGAGGGTTTGTCAGACTGCAGCAGGGCTTTTTCCATTTCAGTGACCACCCGCTCTCTGGATAGGTGGGATAAATCCATTTCTTTGCACATCTGCATTGTTTCGTCTGCCACTTGATAGCTGAAGCGTGATGCAAATTGGGCAGCTCTGAGCACGCGCAATGGGTCATCTCCAAAGGTGGTATCATCCACGTGGCGTAGTATGCCTTTCTCTAGGTCTTCCAAGCCACCGAAAGGGTCGATAATTTCTCCTGTGAGTACATTTTCCATCATGGCATTGATTGTAAAATCGCGCCTTCTCGCTGCTTCTCGCGTTCCAATAAACGGGTTCACTAGCACATCAAAATCTCTGTGGCCAACGCCCCTTTTTTCTTCTTTTCGTGGCATGGCAATATCAATATCGTATCCTTTGATGCCAGAAATCCCAAAGCTCGCTCCAATCTCCATGGGGCTTCCCATGTTCTGTAATATTTTACGTAAAGAGTCGGGAGAAATACCGTGAACTTCCATATCGATATCTTTTGTATTCACACCACGCAATTGATCGCGTACATATCCGCCGACAAAATAAGCAGTGCCGCCTTCTTCTTTTACTTTTTTTGCAATTTCTCCTGCCAATTTATGATTTCGCTCGTCCATGTTCTCCCCTCCTTATCTCCTATTGTATCATCCGTTCTTGACATTTATCGACGAGTATTTTTATAATCAATCATTGTCTAAAGGAGTTTCTATGGAAATCACTCTACAAACTTATCTGATTGTCTGCCCTCTCCTATTTTTGGCTGGTCTTGTGGATGCCATTGGTGGCGGAGGTGGACTCATTTCTCTTCCTACCTATTTAATCGCTGGTCTTCCGCCTCATTATGCCTTAGCGACCAATAAATTATCTTCATCATGTGGCACAACCCTTGCGACGGCGCGGTTTGTAAAAAATGGCCTTGTCAATATAAAACTTGCAATCCCCACAATTATTGCTGCACTCATTGGTTCATCCATTGGTGCAAATTTTTCATTGCTTTTAGATGAAGAGGTCATATTGAAAATCATGCTTGTCGTTCTTCCGGTGAGTGCATTTTTAGTACTTAACAAGCGTTTATTTAAAGATATTCCTAAATCCCAAACGGTCTTATCGAAAAAGGTCGTTGCTATTATCACTGCATGCAGCTTAGTCATAGGGTTTTACGATGGGTTTTATGGTCCTGGAACAGGTACATTTCTCATCATTGCTTTTACCGTTTTTGCCAAGCTGAGTATTCGCACAGCCAATGCCCAGGCGAAGGTGATTAATCTGACAAGTAATCTCACCTCCCTGGCGGTATTTATTCTAAACGGTCAAGTGCTCTTTTCCATTGGCCTTGCGGCCGCTGCCTTCAATATGCTCGGCGCGTATATTGGTTCAGGTTTGGTCATGAAAAACGGCTCGAAAATCGTCAAACCGAGTATCTTGTTTGTGCTGTTTCTGTTGGCGTTAAAAGTGCTGGGAGTCTATTAACCCCTCTGTGATCCAGAAGGGTTTTATTATAAAGCGATGAGCAAAATCCACAAACTCAATTTGTATGTGCGCATATTCTTTCTCTTGCTCCATGCAACCCCTCATTTATCCTCAGATTAACAAAACCCATGGACAAATTTTGTCTACGGGTTACATGTTATAAAAACTGGATATTGGTTACATACTCTCCTTGGCTTCTGAGCCACATATTAATGCCCGTTCCATAGGTTTCCGCTTTGATTGTATATGTACCCTCTTTTTCCGCCATGATTTTTGCTGTAGGGAGCCTGTCTAAAATCGCTTCGACGGAAGGGCCCACATAATCAAACTGAACTTTGCAGAGGTCACCAGCATACATAAATTGCACGCGTTTTCTAAATTCGCCGTCTTTAAACCGGGTTGCATAAGGCATCGAAAATCGCTCGTTTGACATGGATAAAGAGTTCATGTCGATGCGGTCTACACGAAAGGAAAATGGGAAGTCATATTCACTTGCGTCCATATAGCAAATCAAATAAAAGTAAAATTCGGAAAAAAGCAGTGCTACGGGTTTCACCGTGTACTCTTTCGTATGGTTTTCTTGATTCGTATAATGAAAAGAAATGATGCGATGATTGTTAATCGTTTTCGACAGCTCCCAAATGGAGTAAATTAAGTTTTTCCCATGTTTGAGAGGTACGTAATGAAACAATTCATTTTTAATAATCGTATCAATATCTTTTCTGTTCCCGTCACTGGAAAGAAAGAGGAGCTTGTCAATTAATTGATTCATCTCTTCTTTGTTAAACGCTCGACTCTCTAATAGAATCTTACACACAGCTAGAATCTCTGAATTGGTCATATGATCGCGATCCGGATAAATTAATTCGTAAGAGCCTTTCTCATTGAGGGTAATATACGGTTTTTCACTTGGGCTTTTGAGCTGAAAATACTCTTCTAAACTTTCGATATCCCGTTGAATCGTTTTTGGTGTGATATCAAAGTATTCTGCCATTTCATGTTTCATAATGGACTCTCGTTTAACTAAACGTTCAAACAAAGCCAGCAAACGATGACTCTTGTCTTTCATGTCTCTATAATTGTCCATATTTCACTCCCACCCTTCCTCTTTCCCCTATCATAGCGAAAACGCGTGGTAGATTCAATGGATGAAGCGCCAACTTTTTTTAATTGTAAAATACAATTTCATAAAAGAAGTGGGTATATAAAAAGTACACTTTAGGAGGAGAATATAAAAAAGAAATCCTATTTTTGCAGATAACTAAGTCATTTTCAGCTTATTTTAAGCACAATCCATCAAAAAATTGTTGTGA
>CAMDZK010000196.1 GCA_945910665.1 uncultured Peptostreptococcaceae bacterium | reverse complement strand
TATTTATCAATGCTTTGAGGGTGGTTTATAAAGTACTGACGTAGAATCTCAGTATGAAGTATATGATAGTTCAGGAAATCACCTACTTCGACTGGAATGTGAGCTCAGGTGATGCAGGAGAGACGACAGAATCGAAGGTCATCAAAGAAAACATCATCAAAGGAATTCAAAACCATGACATTTCCATCGTCCTTTGTCACGATGTAAAAGAATACACGGTTGATGCCATGAAAGAAGTATTAGATTGGGGAACGAAAAACGGCTATCAGTTTTTAGCTCTCGCAGAAGGCAGTACTACGGCGCACCATCCAATACAAAACTAAAAATCGCGTTTCCCGGCAGAAACGCGATTTTCTATATACAATCGTATTTGAATCTATCTTTTCGTTGGAAATAGGTTCTTGCCGCTTCTAAATCTTTGTTCATCTGAACAATGAGCTCATCGCGATTTGGAAAATACATATCGGGTCGCAAGTACTCTAAAAAAGTTACTTTGATTTCTTCTCCATACAAATTTCCAGAAAAATCTATGACAAATACTTCAATCTTTTTCTCTTCGTTTTCAAAGGTTGGATTATTTCCGATATTCGTCAGCGATGGGTACTTCTTGCCTCTAAATTCAACAAAAGTAATATAGACACCATCCGCAGGAATCATATAGGGAAACTGTAAAAATAGATTTGCCGTTGGAAATCCGAGTTGTCTTCCTCTTTTTTTTCCATGTCCAACTACACCGCGCATCACATAAGGTCTTCCCAACATATTCGTAACATTGGTGATTTCTCCTTTGCGTATCTCTTCACGGATTTCCGTACTATTAATCCGAGCCCCTTCCATTTTGACCATTTTTACCACGCACACATCGATATCTGAACCCTTCGAAAGCTCCTCTAGAGTTTCAATATTTCCTTGTGCCTGTTTGCCAAATTTATAATCGGGTCCGCAGATAATTTTTTTAACATTACATTTTTTCACGAGAATTTCATGAAAAAAATCTTCTGGCGATAATTGCATTAAATGGTCATCAAACGTAATGGTAAAAATTTGATCGATACCCATCTCCGTGGCGAGTGCTACCTTATCATCAATGGCTTGCATTTGTCTAAATCCATAAAACATATTCGCACGGGTATGGTTTTTAAAAAATAAAACAGAAGATTGTATTTCGCTTTCTTCGCTAATTTCTAAACTTAAATTAAATAAAGCGCGGTGACCTAAGTGCATTCCATCAAAGTTTCCTAGGGCCACTGCTGATGGTTCAGGTGTTTCAGTGCTAGTATCTAAGTCTATAATTTTTGTCATTAACCCACGACCTTTATCATTTTTAACGTATTTTCACTCACTCTACCCGGTCCTATAAAACAGCCGCGGTCATCAAAGACAGAGACGAGTTGTATATCTGTATGCTTCGTTTGGATTCTTTGGCCTTGGCGCAATCGAAGGGCACTTTCTTCATCGACATCGATGCGAAGTACCGTTTCTAAGGGCATATGAAGTGGTAAGCATGTATTTACCCTACTTTGCTCATCCACTAACGCGAGTTCATCCATCGAAATCGCATCGTCGATGGTGAATACACCACTTTGAATTCTCTGTAAGGCTGTCATCACTGCACCGCAACCAATGTCTTGTCCTAGATCATGAACAATGGTACGCACATAGGTGCCTTTTGAAACATGAAGAAGAATCGTGGCTTCTTTTTTTGAATACTGAAGAACTTCGGCTTTAAAGATTTCTATGGGCACTGATTTACGCTCTAATTCGATGCCTTCACGGGCATAATCATATAATTTTTTACCCTTGACTTTTTTAGCAGAAAACATCGGCGGAAGTTGGTCATGCTTTCCTTGGATGGATTGGACGACCGCACGAAACTCATCCTCTTGGAGCTCTATTTCTTGTTCCGTTTTCATGACATCTCCCGTATTGTCAAATGTATCCGAAGTATATCCAAATTGCATCGTGGCAATGTAAGATTTTGAATCATGAAGTAAATACTCAAGCATACGAGTTGCTTTACCCACAGCAACTGGTAGTACTCCCGTTGCCAATGGATCTAAAGTACCACCGTGGCCCACTTGTCTTGTGCCAAAAATTTTTCTGACACGTGCCACCACATCGTGGCTCGTGAGGCCTTCTGGTTTGTCGATGACGATAAATCCATTCATAAGCGTACTTCTTTCTCTAACCGATTCTTCAAACGCATAAACAAATCATCATACACTCCGTGGTGAGTGAATCCAGCGGCGCGAATATGACCGCCTCCGCCAAATTCTTGTGCGATAGACCCTACGTTGATGAAATTTTTTGAGCGCATAGAAACCTTGTATTCATCCGTATTCGTTTCTTTAATTAAGACACTCACTTCTACTTCTTTTAAATCTCGGAGTTGATTCAAAGCATGATCAGATGAATCACTGGATCCTTTCGTTTCTTTTAACTCGTCTAAAGTAAACCGTGAAATCACAATGGATTTATCTTGGAAAAACTGGGCTGAACCGATAATTTTCTGATTCAAAAGAAAATCATTGAACGGAGTTTGTTGAAAAAGACGTTGATTAATTTCTCGAAAGGGTATACCCAAAGTAAATAACTCTCCTGCCATCGTAAAACTTTCTGCGGAGGTGGAATCATACAAAAAGCGGCCCGTATCGGAAACTAAGCCTGTGTACAGCCATGTGGCCATGGTTTGCGAGAAGGGTATTTCCATATGCTTTATCAGCCGATGAATGAGTTCGCAGGTAGAACCACTTGTAGCATCTACGTAATTGTATTCCATAAATCCAGGATTCGATGCATGATGATCAATACAAATGCTATGTTTGACTTGAACCTTTTCGAGTTCTAAACCTCCCACGCGATAATCATCTGCTGTATCCGTTACAATTAAGCAGTCTGCATCGAATTTTTCCATAACCATCTGATCAAGATGAGGCATT
>CAMDZK010000195.1 GCA_945910665.1 uncultured Peptostreptococcaceae bacterium | reverse complement strand
ATTTTCGTTATGATTTCTACATCTCATAAACTTAGACTTTGCCAAATAAGTCCGAGTTCTATGCAAAACCCCTTCCATCCGATTCCCGTATTCTTGTATAAATTTCTCCCAAAATTTGCTTGTAACCAGCAAAGGGATACGTGTTGCTTTCATCGGAAAGTCCCACACTTTTATCGTAATCTTTTGCCCATAAATCAAATCCTTTATGATCTAACAACGACTACCTCCTTGTAAAATAAATGGAGTGAACGTCCAATAGGAACTATATCATTGTAGTTCCACACATTCGCCTTTCTCCTCGAATTCCACTACTGGAATCTCTGGGTTTTCTTTTAGCACATGCTCCAAATATTCAAAATTCTGTTGGAAATGCAGTGGCACCACGTGTTTTGGTTGTACATGATCCATAAATATCCGCATGCCATCAAATTCGTGTTCTTTCAGTCTTGGATCCACGGGGACACAGGCGATGTCGATTGGATACTTTTTGATTTTTTCCAGTTCTCGCAAGTAATCATTTCTTTCTTTTTCTTGCGTTTCTTCATCGTCTTCTTCCCAAATCCAAGCGTTTAAGTCGCCGGCAAAATAGAAGTGAAGCCCTTCCACAGTTAAAATTAAGCTGACGCCTCGGTCGGTGGAGCCGAAGGTGTGAATGGTAAAGTCTTCAATTTCGTAATTTTCGTCTGGGCGAATCCAATGCACGCCCTCTCTTTTTTTTTCAATATCGTCAGATAAAATGAAAATAGCGTTTTGAGGAGCTTTTTCAAAGATCATAGGGTCAAAGTGGTCGCCATGGCCGTGGGTGGCAATCAGGACCACTTTTTTATCCTTTGGAAAGGAAATGTCTCCTTGATACCAATCGAAAATAAAGAAGGTTTTTTCTGTCATTAGAGTTAGAGTGGAGTGCCCATAGTGGCAAATCGTTGATTTCATCGTTTTCCTCTTTTCTATCATTTGACTATTGTATACCCCAATGGGACATGCGGTGATATAATAGGTGGTGGAAATTTAGAAAGTGAGGTACTTTGATGAAATTACTCTACGAAGGCAAAACAAAAGACGTGTACGAACTTCCCAACGGAAATTGTCTCCTCCGGTTTAAGGATACTGCGACTGGTGTCGACGGCGTTTTTGATCCAGGTGCAAATCATGTCGGTCTGACGATTGAAGGTGCTGGAAAAACAGGATTAGAAGTTACCAAATTTTTCTTTGAAGAACTGCAAAAGCGTGGAATTTCTACACATTACGTGAATGCAGATATCGAGAAGAACGAAATGGAAGTAAAAAAAGCGACTGTTTTTGGTAAAGGTGTCGAAGTGATTTGTCGTTTCAAAGCAACGGGTAGTTTTATGCGTCGCTATGGTGCGTATATTGAAGAAGGTACTGACTTACCCGCGTATGTAGAGATTACAATCAAAGACGACGACCGTGAAGATCCGCTCATTACAAAAGAGGGGCTTGTAGTATTAGGCATTTTAACGGCTGAAGAATACGACGAACTCGTTCGCCAAACAAAAGAAATTGCCACCATTGTAAAAGATATCTTAGCAGAAAAAGACATGACCTTATATGATATTAAATTTGAATTTGGTCGCACTGGCGAAAACAAAGAAATCACACTCATCGACGAAATCTCTGGCGGTAATATGCGCGTGTACAAAAATGGAGAAATCGTCAATCCATTAGATTTTCCAAAACATCTCTTTTAAGGGAATTCATCTCCTTTCAGGGTATAAATAAGAAAGCATACCAGAAAGAGTGATGAAGATGAGAGAGAAACAAAAACAAAGACTAATCGATTATTTTAACTCTGGCATTAAAACCCCCGACAATAAAAAGTTGGGGGTTGAGCTGGAGCATTTTATTATTTATAAGGATTCTTTGCAAACGGTGAACTACTTTGACGAGCCTGGTGTTCACACGATTTTAAAAGGATTAGAAAATGACGGGTTTCCCGTAAAAAAGGAAAACGGCTATATTTTGCAAGTGGATTTACCCAAAGGGTCTGTCACTTTAGAACCAGGTTCTCAATTTGAGTTTTCCATCCAGTCTCAAGAAAATATCAATCAAGTTCTCGACGCCTACAACGAAATGTTTGCACTTGTACATAAGCATTTGCCGGAAAATCAAATGCTCGTCAATGTAGGGTATCATCCCGTAACGACAATCGAAGAGATCAAAATCCTGCCCAAAGAGCGCTATGGGCATATGTTTGAGTACTTTAAAAAGCGTGGCACCATGGCTCATAATATGATGAAAGGGACCGGCGCTCTTCAAATGTCCTTCGATTATTTTTCAGAGGAAGACTTTGGCGTGAAATTCCAGTTATTAAATCGGTTGACGCCGATTTTTTATACCATTTTTGACAATGTCTATCGCTTTCAAAACGAAGATACGGATGAGCGCAATCTGCGGATGAAGATTTGGGAAAACACAGATAAAGATCGTTCAGGCATTGTGAAAGGTAGCGTGGGTGATTCCTATTCTTTCTCTGACTTTGCAGAGTATATTTTAGATAATCCGATGATATTTTTAGATACACCCGACCATCACACCATTGCTGTGGGAGACGACCGTTTTACCGACTTGTTTTACCCAGAAAAACATAGTGACAGCATCATCGAGCATGCCGTGTCCATCGTCTTTCCCGATGTGCGCGCGAAACATTACATCGAATTTCGCGTGATGGATTCTGTGCCCATTCTCCTTTGCTTATCTTGTGCTGCGGTCTTAAAAGGAATTTTATACAACGAAGAAAATCTTCAATTTTTCTCGGAGAAGTATAATAATATCCACGCAGAAGCCTTGGAGGTGGTCCGTGAACAATCGAGAATGCATGGATACGACACCTTATATGAGGGAGAGACAATCCAACAACACGCACAACAGTTGATTGAGAAAGCAAAAGCGGGTTTAGAAGAGAATGAATGCGCGTTCTTAGAGCCTATGCAGG
>CAMDZK010000194.1 GCA_945910665.1 uncultured Peptostreptococcaceae bacterium | reverse complement strand
CCGTGAGCGTGCCGAGGAAGGAACGCAAGCTGACCGACTTTGTCAACAGACTCAAACGAGCGGAAACCCCGCTCGTTTTTTAATTTATCATGTTGCGCAGCAACAATTCACTACACGCAAAGCGTGTAAATTCACTCTGACAAAACAGAAATTCATTTTTTCTTCTCTCCCATTCACGAAGAGAATCTATCAATCCCTTCCTACACATATGAGCGAAGCGAAATATATCATTTGGACGGAGTCCAAATATCATGCCGCAGGCATACCATAGCGACCGTAGGGATCTATATCATAATAATTTGTATCAACGGCAAGAGACAGTCGCGCGGAAACTCCATTCATGTACATGGGCACAACATCACCCCAATTCATCTTTAAAATTACAATGACTCAGTCAAAGACTCTGCTGAATCTAGATTTCAATAATTTTACACAAACTTTACATAAAAACCCCTTTGGCCTTAACATTCTCCGATTAAACTGTATTTGTCATTACGATAGAAATGGAGAGTGAATGAAATGAAAAAAATGAAAAATATTTTGGCTTTAGTTGCTTTGATCGCTATGTTTTCCATGGTTATGGTAGCATGTAACACAGACACCAACACAACGGAAGCAACAACAACCGAAGCTACAGAAGCTGGCTCTGAAGAAGCAGGAAGTGAAGAGGCAGGAACTGGTTTAACGGGACCGATCTCAGTTGTATCTCGTGAAGATGGTTCTGGTACACGTTCAGCATTTGTAGAAATCGTAGATGTTATGAAAGATAAAATCAACATTACCGTACAAACAGCAATTATCCAAAATGGAACTGATGCTGTTATGACAACCGTCGGAAATACTCCTGATGCAATCGGATACATTTCCCTTGGTTCTTTAAATGACACAGTGAAAGCTGTAAAAATTGAAGGTGTTGAAGCAACTGACCAAAACATCATCGATGGAAAATATCCAATCACAAGACCTTTCAACATTGCAACCAAAGGTGAACCTTCAGAACTTGCCCAATACTTCATCGATTTCATCATGTCTAAAGAAGGACAAGAAATCGCTGGCGACGGATACATTGCTGTTGATTCTGGCGCAGCTGCATTTGAAGTAAAAGATGGTCTTACAGGAAACATTCAAGTGGGCGGCTCCACTTCGGTAGCTCCAATGGTCGAAAAAATGGCTGAAAAATTCACAGAACTCACTGGCGTGACTGTAGATATCCAAGCGACAGGTTCTTCTGCTGGTATGACTGGCGCGATTGATGGTGTACTTGATATTGGTATGGCTTCTCGTGAATTATCCGATGAAGAAAAAGCAAAACTTACACCAATCGTCATTGCACAAGACGGAATCGCAGTGATCGTAAACAACGAAAATCCAATGGAAGACTTAACTTTAGAGCAAGTACAAAAAATTTACCTTGGAGAACTTCTCAACTGGGAAGACATTAAATAGGAAAAATCTATGAATACCAGAAACACAACTAGACGACCCCTCGAAAACATTATGAAATATGTGTTTCTGGTCATAGCGACAGCATCGATTGTATCGGTAGCCCTCATTTCTTTATTCATCTTTATCAATGGGCTACCGGCAATCGGCGAGATTGGAATTTTTAACTTCCTTTTTGGACAAGAATGGTTTCCAAGGCATACTCCCCCTAAATTTGGAATATTACCAATGATTGTCTCTAGCATCTATGTCACCATAGGTGCTATTGTCGTCGGTGTACCTTTGGGTATTGGCACGGCAATTTTCTTATCTCGTTTTGCACCACGTGGTTTGTACCGCGTGCTCAAGCCAGCTGTTGAACTTATGGCCGGAATCCCCTCCGTCGTGTACGGTTTTTTTGGCATGATGGTTTTAGTTCCATTCGTCAGAGAAATTTTTCAAGTGCGACTCGGTATGTCGACCACAGGATTTTCGATGCTTTCGGCAATTATTCTTTTAGGCGTTATGATCCTCCCTACAATTATTGGTCTTTCTGAAGCGGCGATCAACGTCGTTCCGAAATCCTATTACGAAGGGGCTGTTGCCCTTGGTGCGTCCCATGAAAAGGCGATTATATCCATTGTTGTTCCCGCTGCCCGCAGTGGGATCTTTGCGGCAATTATTTTGGGAATCGGACGCGCCATTGGAGAGACGATGGCTGTGATCATGGTTGCTGGTGGACAACCGGTGATGCCTACAAGCCTCCTCGCAGGTACACGTACGATGACGATGAATATCGTTACAGAAATGGGCTATGCCTCAGGCCTTCACAGAGAATCCCTGATTGCCACAGGTGCGGTCTTATTTATTTTTATTTTGCTCATCAATCTCGCCTTTAACATTATAAAAAGGAAGGCCAAGTCATGAAGAAAAATTCAGCCTTTGACATTTTTGTCAAAGGAATTCTCTATTTTTGTACGGCGGCCACGATGCTCGTGCTCCTATTTATTATTTGGCATGTCTTATCTAACGGAATTCCCTTTTTAAAACCGGAATTATTTGCATGGAAATATACGACAGAAAACGTCTCGATGACCCACGCTATCTACAATACGGTGATTCTCGTCCTCGTGTCCTTATCTCTTGCAATTTTCTTTGGTGTTGGGACTGCAATCTACCTTGTGGAATACGCAAAACCAGGGAGCAAGGTAGTAGAAATCATCCGTATAACTGCTGAAACCCTCTCAGGAATTCCTTCCATTGTCTACGGACTCTTTGGGATGCTGTTTTTTGTTACCCAACTCGAATGGGGTTATTCAATGCTCGCTGGAGCCATGACGATGATGATTATGATCTTACCGACGGTGATGCGAAGCACAGAAGAAGCTCTTTTAGCCGTTCCCATGAGTTTGCGTGAAGCGAGCTACGGACTGGGTGCTGCCAAGCTTCGCACCATTTTTCGTATTGTGCTTCCTTCAGCCATGCAGGGGATACTGGCAGGTGTAATCATCAGCATTGGGCGGATTGTCGG
>CAMDZK010000193.1 GCA_945910665.1 uncultured Peptostreptococcaceae bacterium | reverse complement strand
CGGGTCTAAACGTGTATATTAATCGGTTTCTTGCACTGTTGATGGGTACTTTTCTTGGTTAAATCACTGGCTTATTTTGTGGTTCGTATGTGACACTGTGTGCAATTCTTGATGCCGCTGCTGCAGCAACTGCAGCAATTAAATCATCTAAGAACGTATTGACCGTGTGATCCTTCTTTTCGTCAATTTCTTTGATGATGCCAATTTTGTGTTTGTCCAAATAGCCAAAGTTTGTTAAGCCGATGGATCCATAAAGATTTGTGATCCCCAAGGCTAAAATCTCATCGATTCCATACAAACCTTCGTCCGCTTCGATAATGGATTGCAATGGTTCAGGAAAAGCGCGTTTATCCGACGCTTCGTCAATCGCAATTCCCGTAAGCACTGCATGGATGGTCTCTCTTTTTCTTAACACTGCGAGAACATTCTCAATGCACATTTCCATGGTTAGCCCTTCAAAATAACCATCTTGCAAACCATAGACGAGTTCTGCAATGTCTTCCACTTCCACCCCGCGGCGCTTAAAGGCATCGATTGTCATTTGATGGAGTTCATCCATATTGTATTGATACGCTGATCTTTTTCCCATAGTTTCCTCCTATTCTAATGGCACGCCACCAGGTGCCCAACAACTGATACTCCCAGGCCCAACAGTGAACTGTCCATTTCCTTCTTCATCAATGATGATGTTGTCCGTTTGTTTTCCCGTATAATCAAAAAATTCTTGTCCTGTGTAATCTTTCCCTACAAAAATGGTCGCTGTTTGTGCATCGCCATTATTTACTAATACAACCAGTGGGTGCGGATGCTCTTCATCTCCAGTACGTTTCCACGCCAAGACATGTTCAGAAATAAGATGATCTTCTTGGTCTCCATAGGCTAAATGTTTTCGAATTTGTAAGAGCTTGTCGATACAATCTTTATGTCCATCGACTGGATGTTCGCCACCGATACCATAGTAATCCCCATAGAAAACACATGGGTACCCATCGCGCCGTAGTAGTGTCAACGCATACGCATGGGGGATAAACCAAGACTCTACAAAATTTTCTAAGGCCTGCCCTGGTTGTGAATCATGATTGTTCACAAAGGTCACTGCCATTTGAGGGTGTTCTTGCACGATTGTATTATCGAAAATCCCGCGCATGTCATAATCGCTACCCGACTTAGAAGCTGCATAGAAATTATAGTGTAGCTTTACATCAAACAAATCCATGTCATATTTTGTTTCATACAAGTAATGATCCATGACATTTTCGTCGGTTTGCCAATATTCACCCAAAATATAAAAATCTTCTCCCCGTTCGGCCTTCACGTATTCGACAAAGTCGCGCATAAAATCTTCGTCAATATGCTTCGCCGCATCCATACGAAAGCCTTTCACCCCCGTTTCGTCAATCATCCAAAGAGCCCATTTAAAAAGCTCTTCTCGGACTTCTGGGTGATAATGGTCGATATCCGCAAACATGAGATAGTCGAAGTTTCCCTTTTCACCTGAGACGCCAAAGGCCCATCCTTTGTTATCGCCAACAATACGGAAGACACCTGTCTCTTCATTTTTTGCGTCGTAATCCACACCGGTGAAATGATACCAATGCCACGTAAAATCAGAGTACTTTCCTTGGCGAGGACCAAAAGTAAATTTTGTCCAGCCTTCAATCTCGTAGGCGTCAGACAAATTTTCCATGCGATTATCTGGGTTGACTTTGACGACTTTAAAAGTTTCTTTTTCATCTGCCGACGCTTTGTGATTGATGACGACGTCTGCATAGGCAGCAATTCCTTGTTCTTCCAAAGCGTGGATGAGCGCTAAATATTGGTCCTTGGTCCCATACTTTGTGCGCACCTCGCCTTTTTGATCAAATTCACCTAAATCAAATAAATCATAAATGCCGTACCCCACATCAAAAGGACTCGTCGCCTTGCATTGGGGTGGCAACCAAAGTGCTGTAATTCCACCTTTGACAAAATCTGGAATCTTTTTAATTAAATCATTGTAGTGTTCGCCTGAAGGGTTCTCCCATTCAAAAGCTTGAAATAACACGCCGTTCATTCGTTATATCCGTAAACCGAGAGCATCTGCCATAGCGTTTGATTCGACAATCACCTGCTGTTTCTTTGTTTCCCAATCGAGAAGTTGTTCAGCCAACTGATCCTTCGCTTCTTCTAATAAGGCAGCAAACTCGTCTCCCTTTCTTTGCGTCAATAATTTTTGCGCCGTCGCCCCAAACAAATAGGGGCTATAGGCAATTTTTCCTGCTTCTTGGAATTTTTCGTCCGTATAAAATGCCAACGTCCGTGCTTGTGCAACAAATTCTAACTGCAACCGCTCCGCGTTATTCGTCCATTTTTTCGCTTGTCCCGTGTACGCCGTTTGCAAATGCACTTCAAAATCTGGTTTCTGGCCTAGCCGCTTATTGGAAAGACGAACGGAACCTTGAATGCGACGCTCCACTTCTTTAATTTCTTCGTAGTAGGCATTGCCCCTTTGGCACACCTCAATATATAAGCGCACCATGCGTTGCAAGTTAAAATACTCTTTGAGCGTTACCTTTATGTCTTCTCTTGTTTTTATATATTCTTCTAAATCACGGACGGCTTCTTTATACGTTTCCTTATAGGAATAGAGTTCCTCTTTCTCTTCTTTGCGTTCTTTAACGACCCCTTGCAAAGTCTCTTCATAGCTTATAATCTCTTCTGCAAGAACACGCGCCCGATTCATGGAGAATTGATGGTCAATACGCGATTTTACATCTAATTCGTTCGGTCTGCCACTCAAATAATTGACGGCAGCACGAAGAGTTTTGCCTTTCGTACGCATCTCAATTTCACGCTTCACATCCGCCTCTGTCAGCGTGGTCTTGCGCATTGCGTACATATTTCTTAACCGTTCGCGCATTTCGTCATGCACAAAATCTAAGTATTTTATATTTTCTTCAAATGCAAAGTATGCA
>CAMDZK010000192.1 GCA_945910665.1 uncultured Peptostreptococcaceae bacterium | reverse complement strand
AGGAAGCTCCAGCTGATCGACTTCTCTACATTTAGGGTTTGTCTACACTCTGAGATGTACGATTCATCGCACATCTTTATTTTAACTATTTCGCTTGCTCCAATTCTTCTAGTACTTGACGCATGAGTTCTTCATCGACAAAACCTACATTTGTTGGTACGACTCCACCATCTGGAGTTTGATTTTCCGCCATTTGCAATTTGTCTGTAGTAAAGTACTCCCCGCTTTTTGTGATGAAGATTTGGGTTGGTGTATATTGTAGTCCCATATTGTAGGCAAGTTCCATGTTTTGTCTTGCATCGACATACTGCACAATCACACGATCCTGAAACTCATCTTGCAATGTTTTGATCACAGGTAGCATTTGTTCACAAGGAGGACAACCATCTTGGCTAAACTGTAAAAATATAGGTTTTCCTTGTTCTTTCAGTGCTTCTACATCAACAGGACCTTTTTCAATATCCACGTTGCTTGCTGTTTCTGTTGTTTCTCCAGCTGTTTCTGTTGTTTCTCCAGCTGTTTCTGTTGTTTCTCCAGCTGTTTCTGGAGCTTGCGTGGTTGCAACTTCCGTCGTTGCGATTTCTGTTGTAGCCGCTTCTGTCGTTGCTGCTTCGTTTCCACAGCCAGCAAACACCAATGCTGCCATCAGTAAAAATAGAGAAAGTGTTTTTATTCGTTTCATACTATGTCTCCTTTACACATTTGAATTCAATACAGTATACTAATTATAGCAAATCTAAAGAGATTACAACAGAAAGGGGCTAAAATGACACAATATACGTGGGATTTAGACAAAATGATCGCAGGCGACGACGCGCGTCTGGCGAAAAAAGCAGAAATTGAAGAACTTTTAGAGAAGTTGACTTCCATTGAACCAAAAAAAGAAAACGTAGAAGAAATATTAAAAACCTATTCTGCCATAGGCAGAGAAATGAGCACGTATTTTGCCTATACACGTATGAAACACGACGTGGATACAAAAGAGGCAACAAATCAGCAAGTCTTCCAAGAGGCACAAGCACTTTACGCAAAAATACAAAGGGAAACAGCTTTCTATCGCCCATTCATTTTATCGATTCCTGAAGAAGAAATTGCATCGGCTATGGAAAAAGAGGAAATGAAAAACTATCGTCTTCCCGTCTCTCGTATCCGACGATTTAAGGTATATACGAAGTCTGAAGGAGAAGAGGAAATTTTGTCGAGTCTTTCAGAATCTGGATCGCTTTTCCAAAATACCTTCTCCATGCTCTCCAATGCAGATATGAAGTTTCCAACCATGGAAGATGGCACTCAAATCACGCAATCGAATTATGTCAGCTTACTTGAAAATAGCGACCGTGCCGTCCGCAAAGAAGCATTTGAAAAGTATTATTCTGCTTATGATGGCCATAAAAACACTTTTGCATCGCTCATGTATGGCAATGTAGTCACAAATGTTCGTAGCGCGCAACTCCGCGGATTTTCAAGTGCTAGAGAAGCTTCTCTTTTTACGGATGATGTAGAGCTTTCCGTGTATGACAATCTCATCCAAGCGGTACACAATGCGCTCCCATCGCTTCATGAATATTACGAAGCAAAAGGCCGCGCACAAAACATCGAAGATTTACACATGTATGACGTGTATCTACCCCTTCGTTTTGGTGGCGATGAAAAAATCGAATACGATACAGCGAAACAATGGCTTGTGGATGCTTTTGAAGTGTTAGGAGAAGAATATCAAACCGTCGTAAAAAGTGCCTTCACGGACCGCTGGATTGACGTGTATCCTGGCGATGGAAAACGTTCCGGTGCTTATTCGTGGGGTTCATATGATTCCTATCCTTACATTTTCATGAACTACATGGATAACTTAGATTCTGCCTTTACATTAGCCCATGAAATGGGACACTCCATGCACAGTTATTTTTCAAGAAAGCACAATATTTTTGAAGAGTCCAGCTACACAATTTTTGTCGCAGAGGTTGCCTCTACCTTCAATGAACTCCTACTTTTAGATTATTTGAATAAAGATGCCAAAGAGAATAAAGAGCGTAAATTGGAACTTCTAAATCACCTGTTAAATAGCTTTAAATCCACAGTCTTCCGTCAAACAATGTTTGCAGAATTCGAAATGAAAACGCATGACCGTGTCGAAAAAGGGGGCACACTGACCGCTGGGGAACTCCAAGAAATTTATTACGATCTCAATAAAAAATACTTCGGCGATGCTGTCATCTCCGATGATGAAATCGCCCTTGAATATGCGCGTATCCCACACTTCTATGATGCGTTCTACGTGTATAAATACGCGACAGGATTTATCACATCCGCACTTCTATCCAAACGTGTTTTGGATGGCGTCGAAGGAGCCAAAGAAGGCTACATGGCCTTCTTAAAAGATGGTGGCAAGAACTTCCCACTCGATCAATTAAAAGCCGCTGGTGTCGATTTAACCGATCCTAAAACCTTAGAAGAAGGACTCTCCGTATTTAAAGAGGCCGTCGAACAGTTTAAAGAATTGACGAAATAAAAATAAAGTCCAGGGAGTATTCCTTGGACTTTATTATCGAAAGGAGTTTCAATGGATGCGCTTATCCAACAGTATGTTCGATCCGAAGAATACCGAAAAGCTTTAGACTTACCCACCCAGGTTACAGAAGTGTACACCCCCTTGGCGCAAGGGGAATACAATATCAATTACGTATTCACCCATCCTAAAACGGGACAAAAACTCGTCTTTCGTCTAAATACCGCAAGCCAAATGCATTTAGACCACCAAATCGAATACGAATATAACGCACTCGTTCTCTTACAAAATTCTGGTCGAACGCCGAAACCCCTGTTTGTTGACGGGACAAAAAGCATCATCCCTTACGGTGTTTTAGTCATGGAATGGCTCCCAGGGGATGTGCTACATTACGAAGAACATCTCTTCCTCGCAGCCGATTGCCTCGCCGACATTCACGCAACCGACGCGACACTCCACCGCCTTAGGGTTCCAGAAAAACCACGTGTCGCC
>CAMDZK010000191.1 GCA_945910665.1 uncultured Peptostreptococcaceae bacterium | reverse complement strand
TGGCTTTAGAACCGTAGCCCATCCGCGTTAAGAACATCTTCATTTGTTCGTTGGTGGTATTTTGTGCTTCATCTAAGATAATAAAGGCATTATCCAATGTGCGCCCACGCATGTACGCTAAAGGAGCAACTTCGATTAAGCCTTTTTCTTTGAGTTTCGTAAAGGTGCCAAAACCAAAAATATCGAAAAGAGCATCATAGAGTGGACGTAAATATGGGTCGATTTTTTCTTGTAAATCGCCCGGTAAAAATCCTAAGTTTTCTCCCGCTTCCACCGCTGGGCGCGTTAAAATGATGCGTTCAATTTGCTTTTTCTTGTAGGCATCTGCTGCCATCGCCATCGCAAGATAGGTCTTTCCGGTTCCGGCAGGGCCGATCCCAAAGACGATGTCATGATTTCTAATGGCATCGATATAAGCAGCTTGTCCAATGGTTTTGGGTTTGATGGAACGGCCAGAGTTTGAAACGACGAGGACTTCGTCGAGCATCTGCTGGAGTTTAGGATCCATTTCACGCATCCCCTGTTCCATGGCATAGCGAATTTGTTGTTCGTCCAGACGTTGGTCTTTCTCGTACCGCGCCTCAAGAATCGTAAGCACCTTATCCATGCGCTGAACATGCAACTCTTCTCCTTCAATAATGAGGAGGTCATTTTTGTTGTGAATCTGTACCTCCCCCTCTTTTTCTAACCATTTTTTATTTCGATCCAGTGTTCCAAAAAGCACTGGAATAAAGTCATACTGTTTAATTTGTTTCTGTAATTGCACGATTTGTCCATCGCTCCTTTCGTTTGTTTTCTTTTATTATACCAAATAGGGCATTCAGATGGGCAAATGGAGCAGTCTGTGAACATACTACAGAAGACTTCTTCTTCCATTTCTTTCTCATCATCTCTCGTAAATGAAAGAGGAGCTGACCTCAATTGGTCAACTCCATTTCTTTATCGTAACGCTTTTGGTTTTCCTAATATTTCTGAATAGACAATCATTCGTTGGGCAGGATCTGGGAATCTTTGTTCTAATTCTTCCACGGAATCACTTTCCCGTTCCCTGACGGCGTAGTTTGTATCGAACAAAGGTTGAATTTCCTTTTGTGGTCCTTCTCTTCTTCCGCCTTCTTTGATTTCTTGTCTTCTTCTCGCAAATTCTTCTTGTTTCTTTCTCGATTCTGCGATGCGGCGCTCTTCTAACTGGTCGGCCATCTTCTTCACAAGCACTTCTTTTTGTGCTTGTTGCGTCTGTGGTTTTTTCACTTGCTCCATTGGCCGCTGGTTTTTCATGCGCTCTTCTTGTTCGATTTTCTCCAACTCTTCTTTGAGCTGGGCAAAAAATCCTTTTTGCTTCGGTTTCGGATTCTGTTGATTCCTTCTTTGTGGTGCTGTTTGGTCGTGTCCGGTGAACTGCTTGTATTCACGATTCACATTTGCGCCCTGTTCCCTGGCTTTTTTCACCATGGGCCAGATAACACCGATAATCAGCCAAAGAATTAATATTTCCATAAAATCACCCTACTTCTTAGGGTTATTGTTATTGTTTTTTCCTGACTTTGAAATGGAGTCGCGCATGTCTGTATCAGCAATGACATTTTGCATGTTGTAATAATCCATGACGCCCAATTTTCCTTCGCGAAGGGCTTCTGCCAAGGCCAATGGGACTTGCGATTCAGCTTCCACAACTTTGGCGCGCATTTCTTGTACTTCTGCGACCATTTCTTGCTCACGTGCTACAGCCATCGCACGGCGTTCTTCGGCTTTCGCTTGCGATACGCGTTTGTCTGCTTCCGCCTGGTCGGTTTGTAAGTTTGCACCTACGTTTCGTCCGACGTCAACGTCTGCGATATCAATGGACAAAATTTCAAAGGCAGTTCCTGAGTCAAGGCCTTTTCCAAGTACTGTACGAGAAATCAAGTCTGGGTTTTCTAGAACCATTTTGTGGGATTCAGAAGAACCAACGGTGGTTACAATCCCCTCACCAACACGAGCGATGATCGTTTCTTCTCCAGCACCCCCGACCAAACGGTCGATGTTTGCACGAACGGTTACTTTTGCTTTTGCAATAATTTCAATCCCGTCTTTCGCAACGGCAGCAATTTTTGGTGTTTCAATGACTTTTGGGTTGACGGATACTTGTACCGCTTCTAATACGTTACGTCCAGCCAAGTCAATGGCAGCAGCGCGTTCGAATTCCAATGGAATTTCAGCACGTTGTGCGGCTATGAGTGCATCCACTAATGTGTTTACATTTCCACCGGCAAGGTAATGGGCTTCTAATTGGTCTGTGTTCAATTGGACTCCAGCTTTTGTCGCTTTAATCAATGGATTGATGATCCGAGATGGAACAACGCGGCGGAGTCTCATGCCGATTAAGGATGAGATTTTGACATGCACACCAGAGAAGAATGCAGTCACCCATAATCCCACGGGGATAAAGGTAAAAAACAAAATCAGAAAAATGATAATTGCTACTGTGATAATTGCTGTGGGCATAAAGCCTGGCATAGTTAGTTCCTCCCTACTAAAATTCGTGCGCCATGGGCGCTGAGTACTGTGACTTCATCGCCTCGATCGATGAATCCACCTTCTGTCACGACGTCATAGCGGATGCCGTCAAATTCTGCAATCCCCGATGGGCGCAAATTCGAAATGGCAATCCCTTTTTTTCCGACTAAATCTACATGCTGCGCGGAAGTCGTGTATCCAGATTTTTCTGTAAAATTTAGGTGATGGCGAATCTTATCGATGACGGGCGAACGAGCACCCATTCGCACTAAGACATAAATGGCAATCGCCGTCACGACAATGGCTACGGATACCGCCTGAAGCCCCATCATCAGATTGTTGTAGGACATGGCAATTCCAGCTGTAACTAAGATTATGCCCGCGATTCCAGGCAAACCAAAGCCCGGCACCATCATCTCGATAAATCCAAAGATAATTCCTAAAATAAATAAGACCAAAGGAATAATCGAAGGATCATTATCTCCTAAGGAAGATGCAAAAAACAAAC
>CAMDZK010000190.1 GCA_945910665.1 uncultured Peptostreptococcaceae bacterium | reverse complement strand
ATGATGGGGGATGGCATGGGCCATTTTGATTATCCTGTCGCCACCATCACAAGTCAACTAACGACCCAGATGACCACTGTAGGAAGTATAATTTTACAGCGTTTCATTCGAATCGTACCCATTGCTCTTTTTGTTCCGATGTTCACCATGGCCATTCGCTCCATCATCAAAGATACGCGCCTCGTGCTGATTACTTCCCTTGTTTTTGGTGTTGTGATGCAAGCCTGGGCCATTCGCATGGATTACCTCGTTCATATTCTCTATGACTTTTCCTTTTTTGAATGGATGCTCAACCCAATGGCGGTGCCCTATTCCGCAGATTTAGGAAGTGGTCTTCGCATCCCCATCATCGGTGTCCTAGTCATGGGAGCCTATCTGGTCGCAATTTTCTTAAGTGTCAGTTTGTACTTTTTAGGAAATCGCAAAATTCAAGATTATCAGGGAAGTGTACGACGTAAAAATGTCTTGAAGAGTTTGGAAAACTACACGCGAAAAGACCACGTCCTTCCCAATGTCAAATTCCATGCGAAGAAAAAGCTAAAGTCCATTGTGTTCCAGACAGTCTTTGGCCTTACGATTGCCATTGTCGCTTTCTTTTTTCTGCAAAATAAAATCAAATACGACCAAGGTCTGCGAGAATTAATGAATGAGCTAGGAAATATTTTGGTGTGGAGAGAGGAAGATGCAATGCACTCGTCAAGCCCAGAAGCCTTAACGGAGCTCAATAACTTAAAGGAGATTGTCGACATTGCAAGGAAAGACCCTGTCGAAGGGAGTTTTCTCTATACACAATTTCATAATCGAACGGTGCATTATAGCGATGATTTTTCTGAAAACAATGTCTCACTACTCGTTCGCGATCGATGGATGCAAGCCGTGGACGATTCGGGGTACCCTCTTTCCTTACCCGAGCACGGTTGGCCGCAGCCACAACTCACGCCTTTCCAAACACCGGCTCCAGCGGAACAAGTCAACCGTGAAAAAGCAGCAAAAGTTCGCTATTTAGATGATCTTCAACATGCGTACTATGGAGAATTCTATACAAATCGTTTCCTTTTTGTCGGCGTACTCCTTCTCCTCGTTCTCGCCGTGGGCCTTTCATTGGAAATGGACAAAAACCGATCCATCGACTTATTGCATATTCAACCCGTGCGTGGAGTCAATACCTATCTTTCAAACCTATTCTCCTAAATGGGCTTGGGCGTTGTCACTTTACTTCTCGCCATGGCTTTGGGCACTGGCATTCTTCTGGCCTTTGGAGCCTCAAACTACACAGACTATCCAACGGTTGCATACACCCAAGAAAAAACCGAAGGGGATACAGTAGTTGACGCAAAGTATTTGACAAGGTATCTGCTCAATGATGAAGACTTGGAAAACCGAAGCGAGTCAAACGTCCGTTTTCACATGCGCGGATTGTGGGAACAAAACAGAGAAATGCTCTTGCTGTTCTTTATCAGCATCGTTCTAATCATCGCCACAGCGAGCATACTTTCCCTGTTTGTAAAAAACATGTGGGCGACCAGTTTGCTTACTTTAGGAATCTTTGCCGTAGGCTTTTTCCTCGTCCCATACATGAAAGGAACGAGCTGGATTACACCGTTTCCATGGTTTGACTTTTTGAATATTTCCAGTGGAGCGAGCAGGATCATCTACGATGAAGCCAAACTCTTACCCAGAGTAGGTGCGGTGGTTCTAAGCGCATACACCATCGCCATGACAGGAATTGGACTGCTTTTTTATAAACTAAAATTTAGACGCTAGGAGGAAAACATGAGTATTTTAGACATTAAGAACATTACGAAATCCTTTGGGAAACACACGGTGCTTCGGGATGTGAATTTGACATTGGACAAACCGGGGATTACAGCCCTCGTGGGTCCTAACGGGGTCGGAAAGACGACGCTCTTAAATATAATCGCCAATCTTCTCATTCCCAACAAAGGGTCCGTCGCCATTATGGGAAAATCCAACAAAAACGTGGAGGTATTCCAAGATATGTCTTATATGATGGACAACCGCGTGCTCTATGATTATTTGACCGGTTGGGACCACATGAAATACGTGGCTGACACGCACAAATCCACTAAGGAAGACATTGAACGGGCGTGCGCCTATTTAAACATCACGCCGTTTTTGAATAAGAAAATCTCTGAATATTCCCTTGGGATGAAACAACAACTCCTCTTTAGCATGGCACTGGTAAACGACCCGACTTTCTTTATGATGGACGAGCCCTTTAATGGATTAGACCCCAGCACGATTATTAAAGTGCGTAAAATTTTAGTGGATTTAAAAGAACAAGGAAAGACGATTCTTCTGTCTTCCCACAACCTGGCCGAAGTAGACCAAATGACCTCAGAAATCATCTTTATCAAAGACGCCAAAGTGTGGGAAGAAGACATCACAGGCTTTAAAGAAGGCCGCTATTATTTCACCGTCCCAAAACCAGAACTCGCCTTAGCATCGTTAGCCGACTTTTCACCCCGCTTAGAAAATGGTGAAATCACCGTCCTTCCCCAAGGAAGACTCCAAGAAATCATCAATCGCCTCACCGCGCACGGGGAGATCACCCAAATCCGAAGGGAAGAAATCGGATCCGAAAAACGCTACCAAGAAATTTATGGTGTGTAGACAAAAAGACCTCAACCACCGGGACAGGGGACGGTTCTCCTGTCCCGCTTGTGATTTTTACAGCAAGAAGTATAGCGTACAATTGGTGTTTCATCTTATGCTTTCGAAATCTTGACTCTTTCTCGTCGTAATGCAAATCGTCCTTCTACATAAATTCATCCAATCATGGTATACTGTTTGTATGTAAGAAAGGGGGGCGGCTATGCAAGGAACAGAAAAAAGGATGATTCAAAAACAGCGCATCATGCGTTATTTTATTGAAGCGGCTGTTGAAATCATCAATGAAGAGGGCATCGAAAGCGTTACGATTCGAAAAGTTGCGGATTTAGTCAAACTCGCCTTAGACGCACTTACTGAAGACGTACAAGAACAAACCG
>CAMDZK010000189.1 GCA_945910665.1 uncultured Peptostreptococcaceae bacterium | reverse complement strand
TTTGCGCGTGCTTGACCAATGGGTGTATCACAGCCGTGTATATCGTGCAGCAGAAACCGTAGGACAAACGGATGAACTGGAACTGGTACAGCTGAACTCTTTTGGTTGCGGACTGGATGCTGTCGTTACAGACCAAGTGAATGAAATTTTAGCGGACCACGACAAAATCTACACCGTTCTTAAAATTGATGAAGTCAACAACTTAGGATCCGCCAAAATTCGCCTTCGTTCCTTGACGCAAGCCTTGGAAAAAAGAGAACGTCAATTCCATAGAGTATCTGAAGGCTACAGTAAAGTCTCATTCACAAAAGAAATGGCCAAAGATTATACGATACTCGTTCCACAAATGGCTCCCGATCATTTTGAGATCTTAAAAGCAGCTCTCTTATCGGAAGGCTTCAACATTGAATTCCTCACAGATATTGGTCGCGTTGTGCAAAATGAAGGGTTAAAATACGTCAACAATGACGCCTGCTATCCATCCATTACTGTCGTTGGACAACTGCTCCACGCCGTGAACAGTGGAAAATACGATACAGATAAAATCGCACTGCTCATGACCCAAACGGGTGGGGCGTGCAGAGCTTCCAACTATGTGGGCTTTATTAGAAAAGCTGTCACAGAAGCAGGCCATCCACAAATTCCCGTGATCGCATTATCCGCCCAAGGCATCGAAACCTCCCCCGGCTTTAAGCTGACACTTCCCGTCTTGAAAAAAGCGGTTCTCTCCCTCATTTACGGTGATTTAATCGCGCGCATTTCCAATGCAACAAGGCCCTACGAGAAAAACAAAGGGGAAGTCAATCGCGTGAAAGCGCAGTGGATGGAGCTCTTAAAGAACGATATTACGGGTCACTCCAAACGCAAATTTACGCAGAATATCCACGACATGATCAGAGATTTTGAAGCGATTGAACTCTTGGACATTCAAAAACCACGAGTGGGAATCGTCGGGGAAATTCTCGTCAAGTACCTTCCCGAAGCGAACAATCATCTCTTGGATACCCTCGAAGAGGAAGGGGCGGAAGTTCTCGTGCCAGACTTAATCGACTTCTTTATGTATTCGCTGCGAAATGCCACGCATAAAAATACTCTCCTCTCCAAAGGGAAAAAAGGAAAGTTGGGTGCGGATTTGGCAATTAAATATATTGAATATTACAGAAGTATTGTCAGAAATGCCCTAGATAATAGTAAATTTGAAGCACCATTAAAAATCGAGACATTAGAAGATTACGCCCAAGAATTCGTTTCTTTAGGAAACCAATACGGCGAGGGTTGGCTTTTAACGGCAGAAATGGTAGAGTTAATTCACCAAGGTGCAGGCAATATTGTCTGCGTACAACCTTTTGGATGCCTGCCAAACCATATCACAGGAAAAGGGGTCATTAAGGCGGTTCGCGAATCATACCCAACAGCAAACATTATTCCCATTGACTATGATCCAGGCGCTAGCGAAGTCAACCAAGTCAACCGAATTAAACTCATGTTGGCCGCAGCAAGAGAACAAATGAAAAAGAAAGAAGCAGTCATCGAAACAAAAAGAAAAGAGAAGACTAATGAGAGCGGACAGAAAAAAAGAACACATTGAAAACTTTTTACGCACAAGTCATATGGGCAACACTCTCTTTGACGATGTCTATTTAGAGCACAATGCCCTTCCAGAATTAAATATCGACGAAATCGACCTCTCCCAGCAGTTCTTATTTAAGACCATTGGCTATCCAGTGATGATTAATGCCATGACTGGAGGCGGAGAGTTTGCGGAAGAAATTAACGGTCAATTGGCAGAAATCGCCGCCAAGTACAAAATTCCTATGGCCGTAGGTTCCCAAACCATCGCCTTTGAAAAAGGCGAGCCTGCGGAGAAATCCTTCCGCATCGTACGCGAGCGCATCCAAGAGGGGGTTGTCATTGGAAACGTCGGCGGAGAAGTGACGCCAGAGTATGCGAGAAGAGCCGTAGAAATGCTTCAAGCAGACGCCCTTCAAATTCACTTAAACGTAGCCCAAGAGCTTGTCATGCCAGAAGGAGACAGAAATTTTAAGGGAATTGTCGACCACCTCGTAAAAATCCAAGAAGCGGTCGATGTACCCATCATCATCAAAGAAGTGGGGTACGGTCTTTCTGCCCCTGTATTGAAAAAACTCAGTGCATTAGGTTTCCGCTATTTTGATGTAGCAGGATCCGGAGGAACGAATTTTATTGAAATCGAAAATCTTCGAAATATCGATAAAGATTTCTCCGAACTCTACAATTGGGGCATCCCTACGGCCAAAGCCGTATTCGATGCAGGAAAAGTTGTCAAAGATGACGCGACGATTATCGCCTCTGGAGGAATAAAAAGCAGTACGGATATTGTGAAAAGCCTTGTCTTAGGAGCGAAACTTTGCGGTATCAGCGGAGAAATTCTCTCCTACTTAGTCCATGGGGGTCAAGAGCACGCGGAAAATCACTTAGAGCAACTGTTTTACAAGCTCCGCGCCGTTATGCTTATGCTTGGCGCTGGAAACATCCAAGACTTGCGCAACGTGCCATTTGTCACCACAGGAAAATTACGCGAACTAACCCAACAATAAGAATGAGAAAGAGGACACACCCGTGCCCTCTTTTTTTGCGCTATGAAACCGTAGGGGCGGCGCTCCCGCTCCGCCCGTCGAGAATGTATCATCCACCAAGACATTTTCTGTCTTTGAACATACCTAATAATCGAAAATTATTTGTACAATGAACAAACATAATACTATTGTACTGATTTAGTATTTAAGAATTTTATTAATGTTAGAATAGACTTAACTTTAATGAAAGGAGGATGGGCGAATGAAAGTACTTAAACTAGGTTATACTAATGAACCATATGGGATTAATATCATCGGTAACTTTAACCCACGAGGGCTTGATAGAACATAACAGCAATTACCAATATTGGGAACGTAGAATAGACGAACAATGCAAATCTTGTAATATTTTACCCCTATGTAAAAACCAAACGTGCAAAGCACCACTTATATTAAATGGA
>CAMDZK010000188.1 GCA_945910665.1 uncultured Peptostreptococcaceae bacterium | reverse complement strand
ACTCAACTAGGTTTTATAGATGCAAATGATGTGGAATTTCCTGAACCCACTGATGCAGAAATTTATCGATGGGATTTGCAAAAGAAAATAAAATTAAAAGAGATTCCGAAAGGAGGAAAAGAAATGAAGTTTGATGTAGTGATTGGAAACCCGCCGTATCAAATCAGTTCTGAAGTTAATAATAGACAAGATCCAATATATCATTATTTTTATCAATCTGCCGAAGAAATAAGTGACAAGTATATATTGATTTCTCCAGCTCGATTTTTATTTAACGGTGGCCTCACACCTAAAGTATGGAATTTAAAGATGTTAAATGACCCTTATTTAGATGTACTTTATTATAACCCAAATTCATCTATGTTATTTCCATCGACTGAGATTAAAGGCGGTATTGCAATCTGTTACAGAGATTCAAAAACGATGAAGAAACCAATTGAGGTATTTTTACCTAATACAATGTTAAGAAATATAGCAAAGAGATTTAAAAATATAAGTGTGGATAGTATAGATAAAATTATGTATGGTGGTCGATCAGATTTGTTGTTTAATGAATTATTTTTAATTGATTATCCCGAAAGCATCAAACAACGACTAGCCTATATTCAAATGACTCGACCAAAAGTCCAAATCCTTGGTAAAAATGAAGAGTATGAATTGAAAACATCAACTTTTTCGGCTTTGCCGAATGTTTTCATAGACTCGGATTCAGATTTATACAATAGTCACTACAGATTATTAGGACTTTTAGATGGAAAAAGAGTTTGGCGATGGATTGAACAAAAATATATGGAACCTCGAAGGCAAAATCATAATATTAATAATTATAAAGTTTTTCTTACTGAGGCAAATGGTTCAGGAAGTTTTGGAGAAGCCTTGAGCCAACCCGTAATAGGAAGACCATATGAGTCATCTACTTCAACATTTATTAGCATCGGTAATTTTAACTCTCAGTTAGAAGCCCTATCATGTTCCAAATATATTAAAACAAAATTTACAAGAGCTTTACTGGGCATAAAGAAGATTACTCAACATAATTCTCCTTCTGTTTGGTCATTTGTCCCCCTCCAAGATTTTACCCCTGATTCCGATATCGACTGGACTAAATCCATTCCTGAAATCGACCAACAGCTGTATAAAAAATACAATCTTTCCGATGAAGAAATCGACTTTATTGAAACACACGTGAAGGAGATGGAATAATGGCAGAAAAAGTGCAAACCATTCAAACTGCAGAGCCCATTAACCCTCTTATTTACGCATATATCACGCCGGAAAACAAGACCAATGATGGTTGGGTGAAGATTGGTTATACGGAAAGAGCGACGGAAAAGCGCATTAAAGAACAGACCCATACGGCGGGTGTGCTTGCCGAGGAGCTTTGGAATCATACGGCTCGGTTTGTGGATAAAGACGAAAACAACCATGAAGTGTACTTTAAAGATACGGATTTTCACTCGTATTTAGTCAAGAATAAAATTGAGCGCCGTCCGCAGACGGAATGGTTTTACTTTAATGGAGAACCAATGAAGTCTGAAGATTTATTCTATGCCTTTGCGCAACGCAGGGGATTTAAGGATAAACAGATACAGGGCACAAAATACGAACTTCGCAAGGAACAAAAAGAAGCAGTGGACATGGCTCTCGCCTATTTTCAGTCGCACACAAACGGGGAATTTCTTTGGAATGCGAAACCGCGCTTTGGAAAGACTCTGGCTGCCTATGATTTAATGCTTAAAATGAAAGCAAAGAGCGTTTTGATTGTGACGAATCGCCCAGCGATTGCCAATTCTTGGTATGACGATTTTGAAAAGTTTATTGAATGGCAGGCGGATTATCTGTTTGTGAGTGAGTCTGACGCTTTGAGAAATCGGCCCGTGTATGCGCGCGTTGAATATTACGAAGAGATTAAAAATCCAAACCGCGAAGTTGAGGGCCAAATTGCTTTTTTGAGTCTGCAAGATTTAAAAGGGTCCATCTATCACGGTGGAGAGTTTCATAAATTGGAATGGGTTGGATCGACCACGTGGGATTTGCTGATTATCGACGAAGCCCATGAAGGAATTGATACTTTTCGCACGGACGAGGCTTTTTACCAGATTAAAAGAAACAATACACTTCATTTATCTGGCACGCCCTTTAAACAAATTGCCTCTGGAAAATTTACGGAAGAGCAGATTTACAACTGGTCCTATGTGGACGAACAAGAGGCGAAGGAAAATTGGGACAAAGATTCATTTAATCCCTACAGCAATCTTCCGAAACTCAATATGTATACTTATCAGATGTCCAATATGATTCGCGACAAAATCACGGGCGCACATTTGGATGAAGAAGAAAGCATGGACTATGCTTTTGATTTAAACGAGTTTTTCTCCACAAATGAGTCTGGGAATTTCGTATATGAAAAAGACGTGATAAAATGGTTGGACACTCTTTCGAGAAATGAAAAATATCCTTTTTCGACGCATGAACTGCGTAATGAGTTAAGCCATACGTTTTGGTTTTTAGACCGGATTGCCAGTGCACAGGCTTTGGAGAAACTGTTAAAGAGCCACCCTGTGTTTGAACACTATGAAATTATCCCCGCTTTTGGTCAGGAGAATCATATTGCCTTTGATGGTGAGGTCAACCAAAAGGCATATGAACGAGTGCGCCGAACCATTCTAGAATCTGGAAAGCGAACGATTACACTGTCTGTTGGTCAATTGACGACAGGTGTGACTGTTCCTGAGTGGACGGCGGTTCTTATGCTGAACAATGTGAAGTCAGCTTCTTTGTATATGCAAGCGGCCTTTCGCGCGCAAAATCCCCATTCTTGGATTGGGAAGGATGCACGGGGAAAAGATGTACTGTATCAAAAGAAAAATGCCTATGTCTTTGACTTTGCCCCTGCACGAACGCTCCAATTGGTGGATGAATTTGCCAATGAACTGAACCCTTCCACAGCGAGAGGGTATGGTACATCGGATGAGCGAGAAGAAAATATCCGTATCCTGTTAAATTTCTTTCCTGTCATCGGTGAA
>CAMDZK010000187.1 GCA_945910665.1 uncultured Peptostreptococcaceae bacterium | reverse complement strand
AATAGGATTCGATTGATATTTGAAAATAAAACTCATCATTGCGGGACTAATAAATGTACCTTTACCGGGGACAGAGGTTAACGCACCACTGATGCTTAAAGCCTTTACAGCTTCTCTTATACTTGTACGACTCACTTGAAATAAATTAGCAAGTTCACTTTCAGTTGGGAGTTTATCACCGGTTTGAAGATTGTGTTTAGCTACATATTCTAAGATGGATGAATAAACTTGTTCGGAAAGAGAAACTCTTTTAATTGCAGTCATAGGTTGCCCCCTTATTTAATTTCCTATACTCAATTTATATGAAATCACAAAATAAGTCAACTTGCGCATTTAAATAAATTACAACATACAAATATTTTAATTTGACAAATTAGGAATATCATAATATAATACAAAAACCATGGCAAATCGATAAAAAAGAAGGTCGAGATCTTATCAATCAAAAACTTTAGGAGGAAATATGGAATCCAAAGCTATATTTGTGATCATAGCAACGCTATTTATTATTGCATTCTCTTTTTCCCTTAGTATGTTAGCAGGACGAAAAAGTGGATCGAGTGAGTCTGACTGGACAATTGGTGGAAGAAATTTGCCGATTTTCGTCATTATCGGAACACAATTTGCTAGTGCTATGGGTGGTGGAATGCTTGTTGGTCAAGTAGGTAATGCATATAATCACGGAATTGCATCATTGAGTTATGGTTTATTTGCGAGTTTACCGTTTATCGGTTTGTTATTTATTGGAAAATATATCCGTACTCTTGAATTTGAGACGATTCCAGATATGATTGGAGCGTTAAGCCATAACAACAGAACAGCGAAACTCATGGCTTCTGTTTTAACGATTATCGTTCCCTTTGGGTGGCTTGTTTCACAACTTGTGGCATTTGCCAAAATCTGTACTGAAATCACGGGAATTCCACTCAATGTGCTCATTATCGTTATGGCATGTCTTAGTTTGCTGTTTGTTATGCCTTCAGGTATGAAAACCGTCGCGTGGACGGACTTCTTCTTTGCGGTCATAATGGCATTCACCCTTGTGACTGTTATTGCATTTACAGTATCGAAGGGCGGAACCATTGAAAACATTAAAGCAGCAATGCCACCAGAGACAATTACGTTTCCAAGGGGTCTCGTCAATGTTGGATGGGCAACCATTGTGACGTGGTTAATTGCTTCGTTACCTGGTGGTATGACGAACCAAATGTATTTCCAAAGAGTTTGTGCGGTCGATGATGTAAAAAAAGTCAATAAATCTTTGATCATTTCCGCTTTTTGTTTGTTCTTAGGATTTGTTTGGACAGTCTATATGGGAACGGCGATACATGCTCTGAATCCTGGGTTGCAAGGGGAAGATGCGACTGGTTGGCTAATGACAATCATGCCAACCGTATTGATGGCGTTATTTGCAGCATTAATCACATCGACGATCATGTCTACAATTAGCTCTGCCGTGCAATCAATCGTAGTGAATTTGAGTCATGATATTTACAAGACACTTCGACCTGAAACATCTGCAAAACAGCTGTTGACGCTGTCAAGAGTTCTGTCTGTTGTCATCCTTGTCATTGCAGTTGTTTTAGGAATTGGATTCCCTCAAGCACTACAATGGGTCGTAAATACGTATGCGTATTCAGCTGCGGCATTGTTTGTTCCGATGTACATTGGATTCGCATTAAAAGATAAAAATTTCTTAACACCTAATGGCATTATTGCAAGTATGATTGCGGGAATTTTAGGATGTGTTATCTCACAACTGATGAACAGCACGATCCCATTCGTTGTCTGGGGCATTAGCTTATCCATTATTACTTTATTTGTTGTATGTAATGCAACAAAAGATTCTTATTATTCAAAATTGAAAGCAAGAAACTAGAACATCATTCAAGGAGGTAAAAATGGCCAGAATATTAACATATGATCAAGTAAAACATCTCATCAATATGGAAGACACCGTAAAATCTGTAGAGAAAACGTTCAAAGCTTTTGGGGAAGGAACCGTCATCAATCCGACAAAGGTGACTTTAGATGTTGGTGAAAGCGGAGCATGGCCTCATTATGACGGATTTTTCAATGCGATGCCTGCCTATATTGGGTATCAAGATACAGCTGGTATCAAATGGGTTGGCGGTATTGCAGGAGAAAGAAAAAATGTAGGATTACCCTTTATTTTGGGCATGATTTTACTTGCAGATCCTAAACGAGGAATTTTCAAAGCGGTCATGGATGGAAAGTATATTACAAATCTTCGTACAGGAGCGCAAACAGCCGTTTCTCTAAAATACTTGTTCCCTGAGAAAGAAAAGATTACGATTGGTCTATTTGGTGCAGGTACACAAGGAAGACATCAAATCGAAGCCATCTCTAAAATCTTTAAAATTGAAAAATTGTTGGTTTACGATATTTACGAACCTGCGATCGATCGATTCAAAAAAGATATGAAAGATTTCGTCGATGGAGAGATTGTCAAGTGCATCGATGTAGACAGTGCTTGTGATGCGGATGCATTGATCACCGTCACTGTTTCAAGAGATCCATTCTTAAACGTAAAAAATGTAAAAAAGGGAACGGTCGTATTTCCCATGGGATCTTATAGTGAAGTAGAAGATGACTTAATTCTATCTGCGGATGACATCGTGGTAGACCATGTTGGTCAAGCACTGCACCGCGGGGCGCTTTTAAAACTTGTCAATGATGGAAAACTGTCCGAAGAGAGCGTATCCTCGACGATTGGTGACCTCGTAAATGGGAATACGAAGATCGAAGGGATCAAAGACAAACGAGTCATTTGCATTCCGATCGGCATGGGATGTCTAGACGTTGCGGTCGCAGGCATTGTGTATGAACGCGCAAAAGAAAGACACATCGGGTTTGAGTTTGACTTTAACGGTGAATCGTATGCCTCGGAGATGCCTGAAAAAATCATTGAAGTTGACGAATATTAAAAATACAAATCGTACAGAAAGGGAGACTTGCATGTCTCTTTTTTTGTGTTTCTGTACTCGTACATGATGAAAGAGAGCCA
>CAMDZK010000186.1 GCA_945910665.1 uncultured Peptostreptococcaceae bacterium | reverse complement strand
AATGTTGTTTTAGAGAAGTCCTTTGGCGCGCCTTTAATTACAAAGGATGGAGTTACCATTGCAAGAGAAATTGAATTCGAAGATAAATATGAAAATTTAGGGGCACAATTAGTCAAAGAAGTTGCCATTAAAACCAATGAAGTCGCAGGTGATGGTACCACGACAGCAACGCTCCTTGCCCAAGCGATGGTAAGAGAAGGATTGAAAAACGTCACTGCAGGCGCAAATCCAATGATTCTCCAAAAGGGTTTGAAACAAGCGGTGAAAGTAGCTGTGGAATCACTACAAAAATTCTCTAAAAACGTAGATACACAAGAAGAGATCGCACAAGTTGCTTCGATTTCAGCTGCGGATCAAGAAATTGGTGCATTAATTGCAGAAGCCATGGAAAAAGTTGGAAAAGATGGTGTTATTACAGTCGAAGAATCCAAATCCATGGGAACGACCTTGGATGTCGTCGAAGGGATGCAGTTTGAAAGAGGGTATGTTTCCCCCTACATGGTGACAAATACAGAGCGTATGGAAGCGGAGCTAACGGACCCTTACATTCTCTTGACGGATAAAAAAATTACGAGTATTCAAGATATATTACCTGTCCTTGAACAAATCGTTCAACAAGGCGCTCCACTTCTTTTAATTGCAGATGATATTGAAGGTGAAGCATTGGCGACACTCGTAGTGAATAAAATTCGTGGAACTTTTAACTGCGTAGCCGTAAAAGCTCCTGGCTTTGGCGACAGAAGAAAAGAAATGTTACAAGACATCGCCATTTTAACCAATGCAACCGTCATTTCTGAAGATGTAGGATACGAATTAAAAGATGCGACCGTAGAAATGCTCGGACGTGCTCGTCGTGTTCAAGTCGGAAAAGACAATACGGTCATCGTTGGTGGAGAAGGTGCAGAGCAACAAATTGAAGAACGTGTCGCTCAAATTAGAAACCAAATCGATTTAACCGAGTCTGAATTTGACCGAGAAAAACTCCAAGAGCGTTTAGCAAAACTTTCTGGTGGCGTCGCAGTCATTGAAGTTGGAGCTGCAACAGAAGTAGAAATGAAAGAGAGAAAACTTCGCATTGAAGATGCTCTTTCTGCAACTCGCGCAGCTGTCGAAGAAGGGATTGTTCCAGGCGGTGGTACAGTACTCATTAATGTACTCCCATTTGTAGAAGAACTCGTCGAATCGACAGAAGGCGACGAGCGTACAGGTGTTCAAATCATATTAAAGGCTCTCGAAGAACCTCTCAAGCAAATTGCTGCGAACGCAGGTCTTGAAGGATCCATCATCGTAGAAAAGGTGAAAGAAGAAAAACAAGGCATCGGTTTTGATGCACTCAATAATAAATACGTCGATATGATTCGTGAAGGAATCGTAGACCCAACAAAAGTAACCCGTTCAGCTCTTGAAAATGCCGTATCGATCGCTTCGATGGTATTGACAACAGAGGCTGCTGTCGTTGATATTAAAGAAGAAGATCCAATGGCAGGTATGGGCGCACCTGGCATGGGTGGCATGGGCGGAATGATGTAAATCCTAGAAAACTACCTTGTAACAAGGTGGTTTTCTTTTCTTTACATAAGAAACCATTTTATTTATAAAAGAAATTATTTATCTTGTAAAACCAATGAACGAGTGTTATACTATTTCGAAAATGAGAGGGAGGAATTGTATGGAATTTTACGGTGAAGGTTTAACTTTTGATGATATTTTGTTGGTGCCACAGCATTCAACGGTGTTACCAAAAGATACAGATATTAAAACGAAACTGACAAAAAAGATTGAACTCAATATACCACTTATGAGCGCAGGGATGGATACAGTCACAGAATCGAGAATGGCGATTGCCATGGCGAGAGAAGGTGGCATTGGGATTATCCATAAAAACAACTCCATTGAAGAGCAAGCCATTGAAGTTGATCGAGTGAAACGTTCAGAACACGGTGTCATTACGGATCCTTTCTTTTTAAGTCCTAGCCATACAATTCAAGACGCTCTTGATTTAATGAGTCATTATCGCATTTCTGGTGTGCCCATTACTGACGAAAACAATGTATTGAAAGGGATTTTGACCAATCGCGACATTCGCTTTGAAAAAAATGTGGATTTACTCATTGGCGATGTCATGACAAAAGACAATCTAGTCACAGCGACTCAAGGTATTACAATGGAAGAAGCCTTGGGAAAAATGAAGCAACATAAAATTGAAAAATTGCCTTTAGTCGATGAAAAATTCCATTTAACGGGTTTAATTACGATTAAAGATATTGAAAAAACCAATAAATACCCAAACGCTGCAAAAGATGAAAACGGAAGACTATTAGTCGGTGCTGCCGTGGGAATCGGACCAGATACACATGACCGCATCGACGCTCTCGTAGAAGCAAAAGTAGACGTTGTCGTGATTGATACCGCCCATGGTCATTCCGAAGGTGTACTCAAAGCAGTGAAAACAATTAAAGAAAAATATCCTGACTTACAAATTATCGCGGGAAATGTCGCCACTGCAGAAGGGACAGAAGCTCTTATTCAAGCAGGTGCTGACTGCGTAAAAGTGGGGATTGGACCTGGTTCCATTTGTACGACCCGTGTTGTCACAGGCATCGGCGTTCCTCAAGTATCTGCGATTATGGCAGCGGCTGAAGTCGGCAAAAAACACGGCGTTCCCGTGATTGCAGACGGTGGAATTAAATACTCTGGAGACATTACAAAAGCCATTGCTGCTGGTGCACACGTGGTGATGATTGGTTCTCTTTTTGCAGGAACGGAAGAGTCCCCAGGGGAAGAAGAACTCTACGAAGGCAGACGCTTTAAAGTGTACCGCGGCATGGGCTCTCTTACATCCATGAAAAAAGGTTCTTCGGATCGTTACTTCCAAGCGGAAGCAAAAAAACTCGTGCCAGAAGGTGTCGAAGGCCGAGTTGCCTTCAAAGGCCCAATCTCCGATGTTGTGTATCAATTAGTTGGTGGGGTCCGCGCTGGAATGGGATACGTTGGCGCACACAATATTACTGAGCTTCAAGAAAACACTAAATATATGAAAATCACTTCTGCTTCTCTTG
>CAMDZK010000185.1 GCA_945910665.1 uncultured Peptostreptococcaceae bacterium | reverse complement strand
ATCAAAAT
The DNA here is from genome assembly GCA_945910665.1 of uncultured Peptostreptococcaceae bacterium. Taxonomy (GTDB): domain Bacteria; phylum Bacillota; class Clostridia; order Tissierellales; family Peptoniphilaceae; genus JAAYQA01. The sequence goes on along the minus strand of CAMDZK010000185.1, from coordinate 3,058 downwards.
TGCCAAAGGTTGAACTCATCAAGCCAGCACGGGTCATTGGAAAAAATACGGTAGAAAGCATGCAGTCAGGTCTTGTCATTGGCTACATTGGTATGATTGACAAATTACTCTGTGAGATTATTGCAGAAATGGAAACAGATTATGTGACTGTCATCGCGACCGGTGGATTTTCTGCCTTGATTAGCCAAGAGAGTAAATACATTAACGCCATCGATACGAATATGACATTAGAAGGCTTACGAATTATCTATGAACGCAACAAATAAACCGATTCTCGCATTGGCGCCCATGGCAGGCTACACAGATGTAGCTTTTCGTGTCATGTGCGCTTCTTTTGGTGCGACAGAAACGGTCTCTGAGATGGTCAGTGCAAGGGGACTCTACCACGAGGATAAAAAATCCTATCGCCTGATGGAGGTTCACCCGCAAGAGTCTGGAGTGAGCATTCAAATTTTTGGATCGGAACCAGAAATTATGGCGCAAGCGGTGGAAAAATCCATTAATCCAAGGAATGATATTGCAGCAGTCGATATTAATATGGGTTGCCCCGTACCTAAAATTGTGAAAAATGGTGAAGGAGCTGCGCTCATGAAGAATGAAGACTTAGCCCTTCGTGTGGTGGACGCTGTGGTTGGAGCTTCCAATAAGCCAGTAAGTGTAAAACTACGCTTAGGTTGGGACTTTGATTCATTAAATTGTATTTCTTTGGGAAAAAAATTGGCGCAAACGGGAATTTCTCACATAACCCTCCACGGGAGGACGAGAAGCCAACTATATACAGGACATGCAAATTGGGATATGATTGCAGAAATGGTCGAAGAAGTACCGCTTCCAATTCTTGGGAATGGAGATATTACGACGCCACAAGAAGCAGTTCAAAGGCTGAAAGAATCCAAAGCAGCAGGCATTGCGATTGGTCGCGGAGCCGTGGGGAAACCTTGGATATTTAAGCATATTACGGATACTCTAGAGGGTAGAGAACCCATGGAGTGCAATCTCTCATTTTTAATGGAGGTCGCAAGAAAGCAGTTGCAAATTGCTTGTGAGAGCAAGGGAGAAAAAGTTGGCGTTGTCCAAATGAGAAAGCAACTCTTAACCTATGTTAAAGGATTACCCCATGCATCGGCTCTTAAGCAAGAGTTACTTGCCGAAACGACAATGGATGGCGTTCTTGCTGTATTAACGCAATATGAAGATTCCAACATTTCTTCATGATAAGATAATTGAATGGGAAGAGTGTTGACATTATTTCTCTGATGGTGTACTATTATTGTTTTACTTGACTTTAGCCCTTTTTTCTGATATAATCATAGAGAACAAGTAGAAATCTGTGCAGAATGGGGTGGTACGAATTGCAACCGAAATTAAATCTTACACAAATTCGGAAAGTAGTAGAGGATAACCTCGGCAAAGAGGTCATTCTGAAGGCCAATAAGGGACGGAAGAAAATCGTGACAAACAAGGGAATCTTAACTGATGCCTACCCCAGTGTATTCACCGTGCAGATTGAAAATGAATTTGAATCAATCCGCACCGTTTCTTACTCTTATGCCGACGTATTGACTTCAACAGTCGAGCTAAAAATTTGCTAAAAAAGCGGTCCACGGGGATCGCTTTTTTAAATGAACGAGGTTTTTATGCGTATACAACATCAAGCGAAAATTAATGTATGCTTATATGTCAATGGAAAAAGGGAAGATGGGTATCATACTATAGAGACGATCATGCAAGGAATTAGATTGCAAGATACTTTAACGATAGAAGAATCGAATGAAAATCTGTTGGAATGTACAGTGCAAGGCGTGCCTTTAGGTGAAGACAATTTAATTTGGAAGGCCTACCGAGCGCTTGCAAAGGATTTTGATTTGCCACCAGTACATTGTGTACTTGAGAAAAATATTCCCGTAGCTGCGGGTCTAGGAGGTGGCTCTGCCAATGCTGCAGCCATGCTTACTGGACTCAATGAACTTTTTAGCTTAGGGTTGGATGAGAGTGAACTGGAAGCCTATGGAGCGACACTGGGAGCCGATGTCCCTTATTTTATCCGAGGTGGCACTGTGTACGCGACAGGAATCGGTACAGAGCTTCACACAATTGCTCCTTATCAAGGCAAGTGGATTGTCCTTGTGAATGATGGAACGGCCATTTCATCCAAAGAAGTCTATGAATGTGGCCCGACGCAAACGCAATCTGAAATAACTACGTTGCTTAAGGAATTAGAAGAGGGAAAGACGGCTCTTTCAGTACATAATGATTTGTATAGGCCAGTCCTAACTTTATATCCCCATATTGAATCAATTGTGAATGAATTAAAGGATACAGATGCAGATACGGTGCTTCTGAGTGGTTCTGGAGCTACTGTATTTGCATTGTATGAAAATGAAGAGAAAGCAAGAAAGGCTGCGCAGACGTTGGATTATCCCTTTGTCTATGTAACGCAGACGGTGTAGAAACGATGGATAATCGACCCATTGGAATTTTTGACTCTGGCGTAGGTGGGCTCAGCATTTTAAATGAAGTGCGAGAACAACTCCCTGGAGAAGATATTATCTATTTAGGCGACACAGCACGGGTGCCTTACGGTTCACGGTCAAAAGAGACGGTCACACAATATGCGCGTGAAGCCACAAACTTTTTACGAAAACAAGATGTCAAGGCGGTTATTGTCGCTTGTAATACTGCATCCGCTTTGGCTTTAGATACACTCGTACAAGAAAATGTAGGATTTTCTGTGATTGGTGTGGTAGAAGCAGGAGCAAAAGGTGCTGCGAATCATTCGAAAACAGGAAATATCGGCGTTATTGGAACAGAAGCGACGATTCGCTCCCAAGCCTACTCTGTGGAGGTACGTAAGTTATTACCACAAAGTGTCGTCATAGGTATTGGCTGCCCACTATTTGTGCCTATTATTGAGGAAGGTTGGACCAACTCACAAGTAGCTACAATCACTGCACAGCATTATTTAGCCGGGTTCAAGCAATATGAGATTGATACTTTAATTCTAGGATGTACTCATTATCCAGCGCTTTGGTCTGTCATTCAAGAGACAATGGGAGAG
>CAMDZK010000184.1 GCA_945910665.1 uncultured Peptostreptococcaceae bacterium | reverse complement strand
GGAACCAAGCATAGCTTGACGAGCATATGTAGGAACCATGATTGCTTCGGAGTTAGTACAGGAGAAACCGATTAAGCCTTGATCGGAAGCCATTTTAGCATAGTAACCAGCGATACCGTAGTGGTTGGAGTTACGTACAGATACGATACCAACACCGGATTTTTTAGCTTTTTCGATAGCCATTTCCATAGCTTTATGACCCAATAATTGACCCATGCCGTCATGACCGTCGATAACTGCAGAAATTGGAGTTTCTTTTACGATTTCAGGTTTAGCGTCGATTTTAATCAAGCCATTAGTGATACCTTTATGGTAACGAACCATACGTTGCATACCATGGCTTTGAATACCGAACAAGTCAGAAGTCAAAAGTACGTCTTGGATGATGTCAGCTTCTTTTTCGGAGAAACCAAATTTTTGGAAAGCGTCCATGCTCAATTTTTTTAGTGTTTCATAAGGGAATAACACAGTGTTTTTTGCGTCTGCCATCGTTAAAACCTCTTTTCAGAAAATATGTACCTGATATAGCTACTTCACATTAGATAACCATGAATTCAAAATGATTTCTTGTGAGTTCTATATCCTCTCAAATGACACTGTCAGTATAGCACAGAAACAAGTGAGATTGAATAGTCTTACAGTCTGAACGACATTACTAAATACGCATACGTACCGGTGATTTTTGTCACATAATCTATACGACACTATTAAAATGTCTGATTATACCTAAAACTATATGGTTATGACTTTTAGTAATGATTGCATGATTTTTTTGAAGAAATTTGGTATTTTTATAGAACTTATTAGTATATCTGTTTAGGCATTGGACAAGAATGATAATGGATAGATATCGATAAAACTTGAAATGTTTAACTACATATATCAAAATAAATGATGAGGTCATAAATGTAATGTGATAATTGAATGCATTGATATACATAAAATAATCATTTCTAAAACCTTTTTAATTCAGAATATGTGCAAAAGGTTATACTTATACGAGTCATACTATTATATAATATAAATATACATCCTATAGTTTGTACAATTTATAAGCGAGGTGCTTATCATGAAAGAATATAAATCTGTATGCCCTTACGATTGTCCTGATGCATGCGGACTCATTGTATCAGTCGATAATAATAAAGTAATATCTGTTCGAGGGGATAGAGCACATGCTTTCACAAGAGGTACACTATGCCCTAAGATGGCACATTATGAAAAAGTAATCCATTCTCCATTGCGCTTGAAGTCCCCTATGAAGCGTGTCGGTAAAAAGGGAATTGGTGAAGATCAGTACACTCGTATTAGTTGGGATGAAGCCCTTGATGCAATTGTCAATAATTTCAAAGAAACTATTGATACTTATGGTAGTGAAAGTATTTTGCGTTACTCTTATGCAGGAACAATGGGGGTTATTCAGAGTCCTGCAGCAGATTATTTTTTCCGTTGTATTGGTGCTACAGACCAAGATCGAGGTATTTGCTCTCCTGCTAAACAAGCGGGGTTTCGGTCTGTTTATGGGGAAACATTAGGTATTAAACCACAAGAGGCGCAGCATAGCGACTGTATCGTCTTGTGGGGGATAAATGCGACGGCTACAGATGTTCATATTTTACACGATGTGAACATAGCAAAAAAGAATGGTGCCCGCGTTTGGATTATCGATACTCATAAAACCTATACTTTTAGCCAAGCTCATGAGCATATTTACGTTAAACCAGGTAGTGATGGAGCGCTAGCATTAGGTATGCTTCATATCATTCATCGTGACGGTTTGGCGGATACAGATTTTATTAAGGAACATGTCCAAGGCTACGATGAGCTGGTAAAAGAGGTGTTGCTTAATTTTACGCCGGAGAAAGCATCTGATATTTGTGGTGTTTCCGTGGATCGTATGACTGAGTTTGCTCATGCATACGCTACATCAAAAGCGCCGTTTATCCGTCTCGGCAGTGGTTTGTCTCGATATGGTAATGGTGCTATGACATGCCGTGCTATTAATGCCTTGCCTGCTGTGGTTGGAGCATGGCAATATCCTGGGGGTGGATTGTTGTCGAGTGCTAGTGGTAGTAAATTTATTGGCAAAGATGTGATGCAACAGGCTCATGTTCACGCGCCAGCTAAACGATTGATGCCTATGATTAAACTTGGGGAGATGCTTACAAATCCCGAAGGAGTTGGCGTTCATAGCTTATATGTGTTTTCCTCAAATCCTGCTATTACAGCACCTAATCAAAATGTGGTTCGTAAAGGTTTGATGCGTAATGACTTATTCACAATTGTGCATGAGCGTTTTTTTACGGATACCTGTAAATATGCGGATATTATTTTGCCGGCCACAACATCTGTAGAGCATGATGATATTTATAATTCTTATGGTCATTACACAATTGGTACGGGTTACAAACTGATTGATCCAGTTGGGGAGTCTCGTTCCAATTGGCAAGTTATCGCCGAGTTAGCAAAACGTATGGGGTTGGAGGATGCATTCTTTAACCTTAGTGAAAGAGAACTTATTGAACAAATTGTGCACACTTCGAGTCGTATATCCAAGAGTGACCAAGATTTGATTCTAACAGGTGAGCCTGTGGAAATGACAGTATCAGAAGATTATAAAATGGATTTCAAAACTCCATCTGGGAAAATTGAGCTATATAATCCACATGATGCAGAACCATTGATTCGGTATGTACCTCCGTATGGTGACAATGCACCGTTTTGGCTCATAATTGGCAATGATATTCGTATATTGGACTCCAGTTTCTGTGAATTAGGTTTTGATAATCCTGAGTTGATGAAACTTCGCATCCATCCAGAAGATGCAAAAATGTATGACATAAACGATGGGGCTGAAGTAGAAATCTATAATGATCGTGGCAGTGTAAAAATTAAAGCATACTATGATGATGAAGTACAGCGAGGTACATTGGTAACACTCGGTGTATGGTGGCAATCTCAATCAAGTGATCCTCACGTGGCAATCAATGCGCTTACCGCAGCTCGTCCTACCGATCAGGGATGGGGGAGTACCTTTTATGATGTACAAGTTCATGTAAGAAATCTTTT
>CAMDZK010000183.1 GCA_945910665.1 uncultured Peptostreptococcaceae bacterium | reverse complement strand
GGTACGAAGTATCCGTGCTCGGCCGTGAGCGTGCCGAGGAAGGAACGCAAGCTGAAAGACTTTGTCAACAGACTCAGGAACCCTAAACGGGTTCCTTTTATTCTAGTATATCCCAGCGTACGGCTCCTTGGGGATCATGTAAAAAGATTCCTGCGGCTTCTGCGATTGTTGGACCTAAGTCAATCATTTCAACGACTTCGTCCACCTGTACCCCACTTTTAAAGCTGGGGCCATAGCCGCAAAAGATTGCTTCATAATGGGGCAAATCATTGCGATAGCCGTGATTTGCCTTGTATTTAGCATCGACTGCACCATACACTTCGCCTTCTAACTCATTGGAAAACGTGTAACCTGGTTTTGCGGTCACCATAAAACTGCACTTGGGGTCAGATCCCATGGCTACTGCTTCTTTTTTTGTATAAATTCGTTCGATTACCGGATAATTCTTTTGAATGTCCTCTAATAACTCACGAACAAATTGAAGGGTAGAAGGTTGTCCATCCGTGTAAATATGGGCAAGGCCAACGGCTGTATTCACATATGCCCGGTAGCGGGTCACAGAACCATTGTGTGCATTCAATAATCCGTGTTTATAAAAGATTTGGTTCATCCGAAGGGTATGCGTGATGTCTCGCTGGCTGTGGTCCGATAAAAGAATAATGTTTGTATAGGGCAATAGCCCTTTTTCTTCAATGGTTCGAATCAATCCACCGACACGTTCGTCTGTACGACGAATCGATTCTTCTACCTCTGGCGCTCGATTTCCATAGCGATGCTTGTGGGCGTCGATATCTGTGAAATGGACAAAGAGTAAATCCCAATTTTCCTGGAGCACTTCTTGGGCGCAAGCATAGGCAAATTCGTCGAGATAGGGTTGCATGGTCCCTCGTAAAATGTAACCATACTTTTTCGCCATACGTGTAGCAAAAGCGGGTGTCGAATTTAAAAGAGAGACCATTGCTTGATTTTGCCATTTGCGATGAGGCCAAATTTCGGCCATATTCCACTGCACTTTTAACCCAGCGCAGACGGGCCAAAAAATTGCTCCCACTCTTTTATTCGAACGACATGCTGCACGAAAAAGAGTATCCCCTTGAATCTCCCGTTCATACCAATACCAATCCGCATCGTTTCGTTTTGGTTGTACTTTTATATTATTCACAATACCGTGAGAGCTTGGATAACGCCCAGAGGTAATCGTCGTATGGGCAGGATACGTAAGGGTCGGATTCACAGATTTGACCCTGGAAAGAAAACTGCCGTTTGCGATCACGGCAGAAATATTGGGTTGCTTTATAAAAAGATCGTAGTCTTCTGCCCCAAGGGCATCAAGGGAAACAACCAAAGTTTTTTTCATCAATCTTGCTCCGTTAAAATGAGAGGTCCGTTTTTTGTAATTGCAATCGTATGCTCATATTGGCATGAAAGGGAACCGTCCACCGTGCGCGCAGTCCAGCCATTTGAATCTAAACGGCTATTCCAACGGCCTGTGTTGATCATCGGTTCAATGGTCAAAACCATACCGTTTTGCAAACGCGCGCCACGATTGGGCGAACCATAATGAAGAACTTTTGGCTCCTCATGCATTTCTTTTCCAATGCCATGCCCGACAAAGTCGCGAACGACTTGATAGCCGTGATTTTCCGCGTGGGTTTGAATGGCATGCCCCACGTCGCCTAATCGTTTGTCCACTTGTGCTTGTTCAATTCCCAAGTACAGACATTCTTTGGTCACCTTCATGAGCTTTTCTACTTCTTCGGATACTTGTCCAACTCCATAAGCCCAGGCGGAATCTGCCATATATCCATCGAATTCCACGACCATGTCAATGGTAATGAGTTGCCCTTCTTCTAAGGGTTTATCCGAAGGGAATCCATGGCAAATTTCATCATCTACGGAAGCGCAAATTGTATAGGGAAAACCCTGATAGCCTTTTTGCGCGGGAATCGCCCCTTGGCTCCGTTGAAATTCTTCCACGAGACGGTCAAGCTCTAACGTCGTCACACCAGGCACAATCCATTCTCGCAAACGTCGATGCGTCTCTGCGACGATTTCGCCAGCCCGGCGCATTTTTTCTATTTCATCACGCGATTTAATGATAATCATCAAATGCTCCTTCTACACTTGAAGTGAACCGATGTGCTTATATTCTCCTTCTGTAGAAGTTTCCTCTAAGACAAATCGATGGGGAATGCTCATTGTATGTGCTAATTGCTCGAGATAGTAAGCAGCAATTCCCGCTTCAATCCAATAATTTTTTCCAGTATCTTTCATATACATATCCACGCGTCCGTTATTCACAACATAACGCCATGGTTGTTCGTTGTGTGCACTCGGTGCAAAACGCACATAATAGAATAAATCATCCAATCCAAGGGTTTCCAATTCTTCCACAGTCATTGGATTCCCAAGTCTTTCTTTGTAGACGATATCTTCTACGCCCATGCGAGAACTGTAGGGTGTATCGCCAATTCCCATCGTATTCATTGGATATCCAAAAGCCAGTAAGTATTCTGCTTTATGAACATTGAATCCTTGGATCACTTCTTGTCCTCCTGCGTGGACATCTGTTAAGCTAATCCAGCAACTTCCCAAACCAATTTCAATGAGTCCAGTAATGATTTCTTCCATTGCGTACGCTGCAGTGAATTGACCTTTTGGCGATGCATCGACAATATCCATAGCAATATAAGCGGGTGCTTTAATCATGACACCAGCGTATCCAGCTTTTCCTTCTAACGCTTTTCCGAAGCCTTTGCCTTCGTCAATCAAAGTAAATTGGACAAGATTTCCATCTACTTTATTTTGCACTGCAGATACGATTTCTTGAACCTTCTGCATATCTTTACCACTGATATTTTTTCCTTTAAACTCTCGAATTGACTTTCTAGAAGAAAGAAAATTTCTCATTAACATGTGCGTCACTCCCTTGCTTTTTCGAATTAAAGACTTGCTCTCATTATACTCTTTTTTAACCATATCCTCGAACACGTTCGCTGTGCTACAATAGGTGCGAGGCGAACTACCATGCCATTGTCACCGCTGCACAACCGCGCGTCTGCCCTCTTCGACGCCCCTGCCCT
>CAMDZK010000182.1 GCA_945910665.1 uncultured Peptostreptococcaceae bacterium | reverse complement strand
GGAGAAAAAGAAATGAATCTCTTTAAAAATGGGGTTGAATATTTTAAATAAAACAAAAAGCAAAGTCATTTTTTTGGCTTTGCTTTTTATATCCTACTATTTTCTTGTCTTTTCATAGACAATTCATATCGGCAGTTTTGTTCAATCAGTTAAAATTTTTATATTTCATGTTTAAGGGCAGGTTCACAGGGTATATAAGAGTTACGCAGCAATACATTAAAATATTATTTAGGAGGAAATTATGGGAATTTTAGCATGGCTTATTTTCGGCGCACTCGCTGGATGGATTGCAAGTAAAATTGCAGGCCGCGACGCTCAAATGGGCGCAGTAGCAAACATTATCGTAGGTATTATCGGTGCATTTATCGGTGGATTTATTTCATCCAGACTTTTAAACATCGACATCTCTGGATTTAATATCCAAAGCTTATTAATTGCTATTGGTGGTGCAGTACTATTACTCTTCATCTTAAATGCAATTGGTAGAAAAAGATAATGACGGAAATAAGATTTAACAATTAAAAGGAAGGCGTGAATGTAACATCCTTGGATGGTGAACTTGCGCCGTCCTTTTTTGTTGCAGGACAAAGATTCCTATGCTATACTAAAGGAAATAGAGAATGCGATGAACGGAATAAAATGCTGAAACATTGAAGAGAGCCTATGGGTGGTGGAAATAGGTATGGGAAGGCATCGTCCAACCGGGAGCAAATACATGGAGAGTGTCGTTTACCGATAAGCAAGGTGGTACCGCGGAGAAATTCGCCCTTGTAGCGGTAATTTTTTTATTTAAGGAGGAAGTTATGCTAGACATGAAGAGAATTCGCGCCAATCAGCAAGAATTTGAAAACGCGCTGAAAAAAAGAAACAAGAGTTATCCTGTACAAGAAGCGGTGGATTTAGATGAAAAACGCCGCAGCTTGATTACTGAAGTAGAACAGAAAAAAGCAGAACAAAACAAAGCGTCTAAGCAAATTCCTCAATTCAAAAAAGAAGGAAAAGACGTTGAGCCCATCTTTCAAGAAATGAGAGAACTCTCTGATGCGATTAAAGCATTGGATGACGAAGTGCGCAATGTAGATGAACAATTAAGAGAAACACTCTTAGAAATTCCAAACACTCCACATCCAGATGTGCCAGAAGGATCCGATGATACGGACAATTTGGAAGTGCGCAAAGTGGGCGAACCCACAGAATTTTCCTTTGAACCCAAAGCGCACTGGGATATTGGAACCGAGCTAGGTATTTTAGATTTTGAACGCGCCACAAAAATTACTGGATCTCGTTTCACCGTGTTCCATGGATTAGGGGCGAAATTAGAACGCGCTCTCTATAGCTTTATGCTCGACTTACACACAGGAAAGCATGGCTTTACAGAAATGGCTACGCCGTTTATGGTCAACACTGACAGTATGATTGGGACGGGACAATTGCCAAAGTTTAAAGAGGATATGTTTCATTTGCCATCCAAAGATTATTATTTGGTTCCAACGGCAGAAGTTCCACTGACAAACCTGTTGCGTGACGATATCATTGACGAACAAGAGCTTCCTATTTACTACACAGCCTATACACCATGTTTTCGTCAAGAAGCGGGATCTGCAGGAAGAGACACAAGAGGACTCATCAGAAATCACCAATTTGATAAAGTAGAACTCGTCAAGTTCACCGACGAAAAAACGAGTTATGACGAGTTAGAAAGCTTGACACAAAATGCGTGTACCGTGTTAGATATGTTAGGGTTGCCTTATCGCGTGGTTTTATTATGCGGAGGAGACCTTGGATTTTCTTCTGCAAAGACCTATGATATTGAAGTGTGGATGCCAAGCTACGGTAGATATGTAGAAATTTCTTCTTGTTCTTGCTTTGAAGATTTCCAAGCACGACGCGCGAATTTGAGATATCGCGGAGAAGACGGAAAACTCCGTTTTATGCATACACTCAACGGATCAGGATTGGCGGTCGGAAGAACCTTCGCAGCACTGTTGGAGAATTACCAGCAAGAAGACGGAAGTGTAGTCATTCCAGAAGTCTTAAGACCTTATTTAGGGGGACTGGAGACGATTGGCCCGCAGGGCCAGTGAAATCTACCTCCGGCAGGTGAAATTCACCTATGGTCTGGAAAAGACCCTGCGAGCATTGATGAAGAATGTATTCGCCTACGGCGAATCTCACTGCGGTCACTTTTGGCCGCCCTGCCCTCATAGTTAAATGGATATAATAGTCCCCTCCTAAGGGACAGTTGCAGGTTCGATTCCTGCTGGGGGTACCAAAAAAATCGCCGACGAAAGTCGGTGATTTTTTTTGGAGTGATGCGCTCCCTGCGGTCACGAGATACCGCCTTCGGCTGAGATGCACGCCTGACGGCACGAGAGCAGTGAAAAGATAAAAGAGCATCGTATCTCGCGACCGCAGCGAGTTGTATCACAGTGCGAAGCACGGATTACCACCGCTTCTGAAGAGCGCGGTGCGACTGCGTACCCACTTCTCACTAAAAGTTAAAAAGAGATAAAAGCGAGCCGTACGTTCGAAACGCTACGATCAACCAAAAACTCTACACTTCATCTCTTAAATCTTAAGTTTCCACTCTTCGTAGGTTCATAAGTGAAAGGATGAAATCCTCAAATTCTGTCGACTATGCTCGAGAAAATTGCTATGGCAAGTGACTGGATTAACTTAAGAATGAAAAAAACGTTCAGGTAAAATTCCTGGACGTTTTTAGTTTATTATCGTTTCAGTTGTTCCACTAACACAGGGACATGGGAATGTTCCACATCTTTGACGGCGGTGAGCAAAGTGATTGTACGTTTTTTCGCTTCACCTGCCAGTGCCTCTACATCCGAGTTCCTTTGAAGCTCACTTTTATATCTCTTCTTAAATTCTGTGTAGTCAATTTCGCCATCGTGGTAGGACTTTCTCAGTTCATTGGATGGTGTGATGGATTTCAGCCATGCATCCATATGCACATCTTCCTTTTTTACCCCTCGTGGCCAAAGGCGGTCCACTAAAATGCGTTTCCCATCTTCTTTTTCTTGTGGGTCGTAAATGCGTTTGTATTGTATCATGGGGGATCCTCCTAGGAAATGTCTTGCAATGCTTGA
>CAMDZK010000181.1 GCA_945910665.1 uncultured Peptostreptococcaceae bacterium | reverse complement strand
GTAACCGTTGCATCACCCGTTGTGTTGACTGCTGTACGCAACATATCTAAGATTCGATCAATACCCATAATCATAGCAATCCCTTCCACTGGAAGACCAACGGAACGAAGGACCATGGATAACGTAATCAGACCGACCCCTGGCACTGCTGCAGTTCCCACAGAGGCTAAAGTGGCTGTCAATATCACGGTGACAAAGTCTGCGAAAGATAAAGGGATTCCATATGCGAGGGAAATAAACACAACCGCACATCCTTGCATAATCGCCGTTCCATCCATATTAATTGTCGCTCCTAATGGAATCGTAAACGCAGAGATTTTTCTTGGCACACCCATCTCATCCATCGCATCGAGTGTTAAGGGGATGGTTGCTCCTGAACTGGCCGATGAAAAGGCAAAAGTCATCGGTCCTGCAAATTTTTTCACGAAAGTGATTGGATTCACTCGCGCTAATAGGATTAACAAAGGAATATAGACGAATCCAACGTGGAGAATCAATGCTCCGACAACGGCGGCCATGTATTTCATCATTGGTAGAAAAGTCTCAAATCCAAGTTGAGAAAACGTACGTGCAATTAAAGCAAAGACTCCGAAAGGGGCTACTTTCATCACGAGTGAGGTCATTTTCATCATCAAACTATTGCCTTCGTTTAATATCCGCGTAAACAGAGTTAACTCTTCTGGAATCATCGCACAGATTAGGCCAACCAATAATGCAAAGAAAATAATCCCTAACATATGGCCTTGTGCCATGGCTTCGATTGGATTGGTTGGAATAATTCCTAACAACGTATCGATTGCACTTGGAGCTTCATTGATTTCAACCGCCACCGTTTCAACACTCGTTAAGTCCATATCCAATCCTGGTTTAATAAAGTTTGATAAAAGCAGTGCAATGCCGATGGCTACTGAAGTTGTGAACATATAAAAAACGAGAGTTTTAATCCCAATTTTCCCGATGCTTGCGGTATCTCCCATGGAAAGTGCACCAGTTGCTAAAGAAAAAAAGACCAGTGGAACAACAAGCATTTGAAGTAGCCGCATAAAACCAGTCCCAATGACGTACAATACTCCTTCGATAAGAAATGTATCCCGAAAAACACCCGCGGGAACAAAATAGTACAATAAAATCCCCGTAAGAATGCCTAAACCAAGTCCAATAAAAATTTTCTGCGTAATGGTAAGCGTCTTCTTCATCATTCTATCCCCCGATCTTTCGTTGTCCCATGAAATCTTTCAGTGCCTCTTTCCAATGAGGCATCGTAGCATGTCCTGTAATACGGAGCATCATATTATCGAGAACGGAATATTTCGGGAGCAAATGGGCATAAGTCCCTTGGGGATCTCCTGAGACAACTTCCGCTTGAACCCCTGCAAGACGTAAAATTTCCTCTGCAAACTCTTTTCTGCTGGCTTCCCCTTCGCAAGAAATATGGAAAGTCCCCAGCTCTTGCCATTCAAAAAAAGATAAGATTGTTTCCGATAATACAAGAGAACTGGTGGGTGATCCAATTCGATTTGCACCTACATCAACGACTCCCTCTTTTTTCGCTTTTGCAATGAGGTCGATTAACATCTTTTTCCCATACATCCAGGAGCTTCGAAAAATCGTATGTTTCGCGCAGTGGGTGCGGACAAACATTTCTCCTGCACGCTTCGATTTTCCATAAACGGTCTTCGGATTGGGTAAGTCAAACTCGGTGTAAGGCGTTGTATGATCATCTGAATAGACGAAATCAGTAGAAAGATAAAAAATCCACGCTCCTATATTTTCTGCGGCAACAGCCAAATTTCTCGCTCCAATGGCGTGGAGTGCATATGCTTCCTCAGGATGTTCTTCACACCATGTGACATCAGAAATGGCAGCACAATCCACGATAATGTCGGGCCTGTTCATGTCTGCAAATCGATCCACTTCGAGAGTATTGAGAATGTCTATATCGCCTTGATCTGTCGCTATGAGCTCATATTGTTGAAACAACTGGTGAATTCGATATTCTAAAGCGGATCCAAGGCGGCCAGAGCGTCCAACGAGCCAAATTCTTTTTTTCATGCTTTTTCCTTTCTCAAATTAAATGAAGTATGTTGTCACATTCTATTTTATCACAGTAGACTGCCGAGCACAAAAAAAGAACCGCAGCGAAACGTTGCGGTTCAAATTTTTATTTCATATCATCTTCAGCGAATGTTCTTTTTCCTTTTGTAACAACCCCAACAAGAATACCAATAATCACGGCAATAAGGGTTGGGAACAGCCAAACAAATCCGAAGTGACCAAGAGGAAGTCCTTTTAAGAAATTATAGGCACCCGTAAGTTGGTCTTGTGTCGTATTCATTGCATCGATAAACCCAGCGATACCTGCAACGACAACTGGAATCGTGTAGATGATGTCATGTTTGATGTACTTATCAAATAGTGTCATTAAAATTAATACAATAACGATGGGATAAACCGTTAAAAGAATTGGAATCGCAAGGTTGATAATTCCAGAGACGGATAACAACGACATGAAGAAGCTCCAAACAACGGCAAGGGTAACGACGAGTTTATAGGATATTTTATCATTGGTCGCTGTGTGGAAAAAGTTACCGCAAGTCGATACGAGACCCACTGCTGTTGTTAAACAGGCTAAAGCAACAGCGATTCCTAATGCAACGCCACCAACGCCACCAAAAAGCGAATGGACAGAGCTCAAAAGTAATATAACACGGTCATCAGCAGGTGTACTGGAAGTAGTCGCTCCAACGAACGTAAGGCCTCCATACACAAAAGCCAAAAGAACTCCCGCGATAAGTCCTACCCATATCAGCATTCTCTTTTGCTCTTTACGGTCCGTATACCCTTTTCCAATTAAACTGGTCAGCACAATTCCAGACATCAGCGCGGCGCCTAAGGCATCCATCGTTTGATACCCTTCTACAAAACCTGATTGGAATGGAGTTTCCATCGGAGTGGTGACAATCGGCCCAATCGGAGAAATGGCGGATTTGATAATTATTGCGGCGAGTATGATTAATAATCCTGGCGTTAGGAAATTTCCAATAATGTCGATGACTTTTCCTTCATTGAGCACAAAGTAGTAAGTGATTGCAAAGAAAACAAGAGATGTTGCGATCCTTGCGA
>CAMDZK010000180.1 GCA_945910665.1 uncultured Peptostreptococcaceae bacterium | reverse complement strand
AAGGAAGCTCCAGCTGATCGACTTCTCTACATTTAGGGTTTGTCTACACTCTGAGGACCTGAAAGGGTCCTTTTTTGGTGGAACAAACTACCCGTTTTTTTGTTTTCCTATCTCATATCGTAATTTAGGGTATACACTACTTAAGATTGATAGATAGCAAGGGATTTTAATAGCAATATAAAAGGAGAATACGATGAAAATAACAATTGGCGATTATTTAATTACGCGACTAAAAGAAGTTGGAATCAAACACATTATTGGGGTTCCAGGAGATTTTAACCTCCAGTTTCTTGAACAAGTGAAAGAGCACGATGGAATCGAATTTGTCGGAGCCTCGAATGAATTGAATGCAGCCTACGCAGCGGATGGATACGCGAGAGAAAATGGCTTATCCGCCCTTTGTGTGACCTATGGCGTGGGCGATTTGGGTGCCATTCCAGGAGTCGCTGGATCTTTTGCCGAGCATGTACCCGTTATTGTGATTTCAGGTGCTCCACCCCTCTTTTCCATGAGAAACAAGTACAAAGTCCATCACAGTTTAGCCGATGGAGATTTTTCAAATATCAAAAACACCTATGAAGAATTTACCGTGGCAAGCGCAAAAATTACACAACAGAACGCGAAAGAAGAAATTGATCGACTCATCAGACTTGCCATCCTCTATAAAAAACCGGTCCACATTCAATTACCTTCCAATATTTCCTATTTAATGATTGATATTGAAGAAGAACCTCTTCCACAAATTGCCCATAGTAGTGATAGCGAACGATTAGAAACATTAACTGAGGATATGCTTTCCCTCTACAAAAAAGCCAAATCATCATATGTCTTGGTGGATATGGATGTAGACCGCCTGGATGTAAAAGATGAAATCCAAAAAATCATCGAAAAAGGACAAATCGGTTTTGCAGCTATATCTACAGGAAAAGCGATCCTCGATGAAAACCACCCACTCTATATCGGCATGTATAAAGGAGATGATTCTGAACCAGGTGTGCAAGAAAAAATAGAAGGTTCCGACTTTCTACTCACAGTCTCTCCCAGATTCATCGAGTGGAATTCAGGAACGTATAGTCAAGACCTTCCAGATAGACACCACGTCATGGTAGCAAGAGATTATACCACAATTGGCGATGAAATCTACGAAGGCGTCGCCATCAAAGAAGTGTTAAAAACTTTTATCGATGGGATGGAAGAAAAGACTGAAAGAAAGCCACTCAATACAAAAAAACTTGAAACGACTTCTTTTGAAGCGGATAAAAAGCTTGACCAAGAAAGCTTTTGGAAGCATGTTCACCCCTTCTTAAAAGAAGATGACTTAATCTATGGGGAAACAGGCTCGGCAAGCCAAGCCTTAGGTGGAATGCTCATGCCAAAAGGAGTGCGTTATGTTTCCTCCCAAATTTGGGGAGCCATTGGCCATATGCTACCCGCATTATTTGGAAGTTTATTAGCCAATCCTAAAAGACGCCAACTCTTGTTTATCGGCGATGGATCCTTCCAAGTCACCGGACAAGAATTATCCAGAATCCTGTACAATGACTTAAACCCAATCATCTTTGTCATCGATAATGACGGCTATACGATTGAACGATATATCATGGGAATGAAAAGCGACTACAACGATATTCCAAAATGGAGTTATGCTCAATTGCCAGAAGTGTTTACCGAAAAGAATCAAATGAAAACTTTCAAAGTACACACCCATGGTGAATTAGAAATTGCATTAAAGGAAGCTGAAAATATTTCAAACGGCATTCTCATTGAAGTCCACTTCCACCAAGAAGATGCCCCAGAAGCCCTCAAAAAATTCGGTCCAGCCGTCGCGGACTTCAACTACGGCCCCAGAGGACCGGAAAATGAGGACGCGGATTTTGAGTAAGTAGGATAAACTTCAATAGGGTTCACTGAACAAGGGGCCAGTCCATCTTTATAGGTGGACTGGTTTTTAATATAAGCGAAAGAAAGCAATCTTCAGACATGGGATTCAATACCTATCTTGAAGTATCGCTAAGAAGATCCAGTATGTTCTACTCCAAAGTCGCGGACCTACCGTGCAACATAGCAAACAATATTTAATCTACATTCCACAGGATTTCTATTGTAAGTATATCGTTCATTCTCATCAGAGTTGTCTATTGAATTTACATTCCAGTGTGCCCTGCCCTGTTCTACGCCATAGCCTTTATAAAGATGAAAGACTATGACAATAAAATTGCTGTACTTGATGAAGCCATTTCACGTTTCCTTGTTGAAGAAAAAGAAATCAAATTTAAAGAACGTAAGCAGAAAGCAATTGAATTAAAAAATAAATCACGTTAAGTATCTACATTGTATTTAATCTTTACCAACGAATTGGACTTGGAAGGGATAGAGACAAAAATCTTCTATCCCTGGTTCATAATAATCTGATCGTTCGTTGACCGTTTTATTCCAATTGGCTAACACCGTATTGCGCTTCTTCTTCACTAAATCCTTCGTAAATGAGCTGATCATAAATGCCCTGATTGGACATAGACATGCCAGAATCAGCATATTGCTTGGCCATTTTTTCCGCTTGCTCATTCCAATCCACAACGATGTTTTCCATGGCATAATCGATGGCTTCTTGAGGGTATCCTTCATATTCTAACTGTTGACGTAATCCTTCACTTGAAAAAGCGCTATAATCTAAGTATTGATTAGCACTTCCTAAAGCACTCTCTGCTTCTCTTTGTGCAGGGTCACCACCTAAATTCGTAATGGCATAGTCAATAGAATCATCTGGATAGCCTTCATATGCGAGTTGTTCACGGAGTCCTTCTTCGGAAAAAGATGTAAAGTCTAGGTAGTCTTTAGCACTCTTTAAGGCAGCTTCATCTTCTCGACTTGAGTTTTCTTGATTGAGTTTTTGGATGGCATATTCGATTGCTTCTTTTGGAAATCCTTCAAACTCAAGTTGACTGCGTAGGCCTTCATCAGAAAAACCTGCATACGTATCATAGTTTTTCGCACTTTGATAAGCTGCTTGATCTTCCCTTGATGCATCATTTTTCACTTCACTTTTTGGTGATTCCGTTTTTGGTCTTTCAGTTTTTGGTCTTTCTGTTTTTGGTCTTTCTGTTTTTGGTCTTTCTGTTTTTGGTC
>CAMDZK010000179.1 GCA_945910665.1 uncultured Peptostreptococcaceae bacterium | reverse complement strand
TGGATTTGTGGATTCAATAGAACAGCACCCAGCACTCAATTGTAATCAGAAAATTAAAAGTTCATCACCAGGCTTTGATTACCTAATAGGTACATTTCAAAAATGGTCATTGAGTGATGGGCTGTGAAACGAAAAAATCCCCGAATGTACGGGGATTCATTCCTTATATCAATCAAAATCAGCGTCAGCTGTTTTTTCATTAACCTCGCTGCTTTTGCGAGATTTGGAGACCGAACTAGGTTTTAGCAGAAAACCTAGTTAAGTCCCATGCGAAAGTTGCCCAATTTGATGTTTTTCCAAATTGAATGCAATGGACCGCCATACCTGAAAGGGAATTCACCTGCGCAGCAGATTTCATCCGCCATGGGCGGATTTCATTGCGAAAAATCGACTCTTTATTTCGTAAGACCATGTATGTTTCTTGATACTCGTTGTAACAAAATAGCACAAGATCGCCTGTCTATCGTTTTTTCGCCTTGTTTCCGTATTGTTCTTTGGCTTTTTGCAAATAGCGATACACGCTGGGTTCGCTGATTTTCATTTGATTTGCATAAAACGGGACTGCGCCTTTTAAGTCGAAAGCTCCTTCCAAATACAATGCGTTGATCACTTTTTGGCGTAACTTCGTTTTGTCGGTTTCTTCTTTGTCGATTTGGTTCATGACGTGATTATAGAGCGATTGCAAGGACACCACGCGGTCTGGGAGGACTTCTCCTGCGAACACGACGGAGTCGACGTCGACTTGTTGTAAGTTTTTGCTTTCTGATCCAAAAGCTTCTAACAAGTCTAACATATGAATGATGGGTTCCATATTGAAGTTGATTAAGAGAGCGCCGATCAAGTTTCCTTCTTCATCTCTGATTATTTGAGTGGAGGAAACATAACGTGTTCCGTTTACGCCTACCGCTTGTTGGCGAATGATGTAGTCGGGTTGCTCATCATCTTTTTCAAAGAAATATTGTACAGTTTCGTCGCGCATGAGAGATCCTACATTTCTTCCGCTATTTTCTCCATTGGCGATGGCGACGATTGGGTGTGCTGGATCTTCTAAGTCTACGACAAAGACTTCATAGCTTTCTCCTAAGCTTTTTCCGAGAAACTCCACTAAGGGAATGTATCGTTCCAGTTTACTGTTCATTAAAATATCACTCTTCCTTTCTCATTCAGTAACTCTTTTGAACCCATAATCCATGTTCCTGTATTTCCTGATGGGTCTTTTGCTAATGCTTGTAGTGATGTGATCAAACAGCGTCTGTTTTTATTTGTGCCAACAAAATTGACGGCTGCTTTAACTTTGGGTAGCATGGATCCTTCGGCAAATTCTCCCATGAGTTCTTCCGCAGTTTCTTTTGTGAGAAACCGGATTTCCTCTTGTTCTGGGGTGCCAAAATTTTTGCAGATATAGTCCACACCTGTGAGGATAACCATCGTGTCGCATCCTGTATCTTCTGCGAGTTTTGCCGATACATGGTCTTTATCGATGACCGCCGGGACGGATTTATACACTCCATCTTCTCGCATGATGGGTATTCCTCCTCCACCACCTGCGATGACGACAATTTCGTCTTTGAGTAATGCCTGAATCGCTGGCGTCTCTATGATTTCTAAAGGAATTGGTGATGCGACCACTTCACGATATCCCCGGCCCGCATCTTCCTTCATATTTTTACCAGCTTTTTCCAAATCTTCTGCTTCTTCTTTCGTAAAAAATGGTCCGACTGGTTTCGTAGGATTTTGAAAGCCTGGGTCATTGGGGTCAACGATTACGCGAGTCACGAGTGTTGCTACGGATTTCTCGACATTTTCTCGCTTCATAATTGTATTAATGGCATTTTCCAGTTGATAACCCATGTAGCCTTGCGTCATGGCTACTGAATCAGCGAGTTCGATGGATTCCAATTGGTTTATATGCTTTTTTGTCCCGAAGGCATTTTGTAAGGCGCCTACTTGGGGGCCGTTTCCATGACAAAGGACGAGGGAATGCCCTGCTTTAATCCATTCTACAAGGGGTTCGCAAACTTCGTCTGCCATTTTTCTTAATGTAATCTCTTTTGTACCAAGTGCATTTCCACCTAAAGATACGAGAATTTTCCGTTTCAATCGATCACCTCTATTATTATTTCTATAATAGATTATAATATTATCTCATTATTTTGTACAGTATACAGTATTGCATTGGCCTTGACAATTTGTCTGGAATGATTTATTATATGAATAATTGCTCATATGAGTGAGCATTCATATATTAAGTTGAGGTGATACAGTGTCTATTTGTGATGTAACCGCAATTCACGATGAAGCGGTACAAAAAGTGAAAGAAGAATCTGTCTCTTCTAAGGATTTAGAAAAGGTCGCCACTTTATTTAAACTCATGGGTGACCCTACCCGCGTGCAAATTCTGTCTGCCTTGGCTGTCACAGAGCTTTGCGTGTGTGATATTGCCTATGTTTTAGATAAAACCCAATCGGCCATTTCCCATCAATTACGCAGTTTGCGAGAAGGTGGCCTTGTGAAAAGTCGAAAAGACGGTAAAGTCGTCTATTATTCATTGGCGGATCGCCACGTAGAAACACTTTTTGAACAAGGGGTACTCCATGCAAAACACATATAAGTATCAATTAAAGGGATTAGGATGTGCCAATTGCGCAGCAAAAATGGAGGCTGATTTAACCAATCAAAAAGGATTTTCCAATGTATCCATCCACTTTCCTACGGAGCGATTGCGTTTGGAGTCTGCCCTGGCGGAAGAAAAAACCGAAAAAATTGTCAATGATGTGGTTCATAAATACGAACCTGAAGTGCAAGTGACAAACGAAGAGCATGAATACGACCACGATCATGACCATGGCGCGTTCCGCCCTATGCTTATTCGTTGGTTGATTGGTTTAGGATTTTTCATCGCAGCTCTTGCTGTCGGTGATCGTGCCCTACAAGTTCCGTTGTTTGTTTTGAGTTATGTGATTGCTGGATATTCTGTGCTTCTTGCAGCGGCTAGAAATATAATCCGTGGGAATCCTTTTGATGAGAACTTTCTTATGAGTGTGGCAACCATTGGTGCCATTGCCATTGGCGAATGGTCTGAAGGGTGTGCGGTTATGCTCTTCTATTTATTTGGTGAAATGATGCAAGCCCGTGC
>CAMDZK010000178.1 GCA_945910665.1 uncultured Peptostreptococcaceae bacterium | reverse complement strand
CTATATATATGTGTCAACTAAAAATGCACGAAACGGCAATACGTTTCAATGATAACTAAAAAATGTTGTTTTCAATAGATATTTATTACGATATTATCATGTCAACAAATCTTTTTTCCAAAAGAAAAGACCCTATGGATGCATAGAGTTTTTCTCCGAATTGGAAAACAAGTAGTCATATTGCAAGATTTCATACTCTTCAAGAAGTGAAGGAAGTGCACGATCGCGAATATTTTCTACATTCCCTTCCTTATCTCGGTAATGAATATCATACAGGATAGGGTACTCTTCCTCAACGACACGTAGAAATTGATGCCATGGATTGAGTGGTAGATTGGCCGCTTGAAGCAAATGATTTCCTAAATAATTGATAGAACTTGTCGCCTCATTTTCTTCGATTTCATAATTGGCCCAAAATAGGTATTTCGTGATTCGTCTTTTTACTTCTTTTTCACTTTCACTCATCCCTTCCACGAGGGGTGAGACAGTATAGTTGTTTGGCTGATGATCCCCAAAAAACAGCAAAAGTGTGGGTCGTTTTCTTTGTTTAAGATAGGAAATAAACGCTTCAAGTTGGGTGTCTGTTTCTCTGACAAGAGATAAATACTGCTGTACTTCTACGTTTGTTTCTTGGGATGTAATTTCTACCTCTGGATTAAAGTTTTCATACACATCCGTATACCCACCATGATTTTGCATGGATATGGAAAAAATAAACTGAGGACCTTTTTCCTTTTTTTCCGCATCATCCAGTTCCATTTGGATTTCTTTAAACAGAGACTCGTCGCTGATATAATCCCTGATCTTTTCATCGTGTGTAAATTCGTTTATAAAAGCTAATCGGTCGAACCCAAATCCAGGATAAAGGGTCTGCCGATTCCATCCAGTGGCATAAAAGGGATGCATCGCAAGGGTATCATACCCTTGTGCCTTGATATGAGAAGCAAGAGTTGGCAGAGGATTATGGATATATTGTACGTAGGCCACTGAGTTCAGAGGCAAAAATGCCATCGACATACCTGTTAAAAATTCAAATTCTGCAGTTGCGGTATTTCCACCAATGACAGAAGAAAATAAATCACCGCGCTGCACATTCTCTTGTAAACTGTAAAAATAATCTAAATATGGAAGGTTCGTCCTAAAATCCGCTACGTCTCGCAAGTCACTAAAAGACTCGTTCATAACGACGACAATATCTGGTTTCTCTCCCTTTGCAAGGCCAATGCCCGTATTTGCATAAACATCTCCCGCATAATTTCTAATGCAATCGTTCACGGTATTCACCGAGTACTTTGCAGGTGCATCGATATCGAGATAGCGGGTACAGTACAAGAAATTGACGAGATAGCCGTTTTTTATCGACATGTGTTTTGTCGATATGAGCGTTGTATCAATTCCCAGAGAATAAGAGAAATCCTCGTCTCGGATGCCAAAAAATAAGGCAAGAGCAAAGACGAGAAATATAGCTACAGAAACAAGTCGATTTTTCACTGTAGGGATGACTGACTGGAAGAATCGACTGCCTATAAAAATCAGAATAAATCCGAGGGTTGCAATGACATATCCCTTTTCGAATGTGAATTCGTACCCTCCCGCGACTGACATCGCCGTTGTAAATGAGTATATGTCCCAAGGAACAAATGGTGTCGAGCGAAAGGATAAAACAGAAAAATTGATGGTACCAAAGGCCCATACGAGAAAGGCGTGAAGACGAACTCCTCGGGAAAATTTTTTCCCAATCGACACGCAAACCCCAAGTATGGCCAATTGGACGAGAAAATTCATCAATAAGAGAATCTCTTTCATATCAAAGGGATTTTGAAACATGCGCTCTAAAAGAAGAGTCGTAAATAATGCGACCCCAACTAACGCGATGATTTCTATGTACATTCTTCGAGAATTAAAATTCAACTTCCTCATCACCTAATTTTCTACCATTATCAAAAATTTACTCGAAATTTACTTCAACTTCTTTTATTATACACAAAAAAAGAGAACTCTCCAATTTCTGAAGAGTCCTTCTCCTTTATTCGTTAAACATTTCGTACAATAATTCATAATTTCTTAAACGGTCTTTTGCATCGTAAATTGGACTATAAAACATCAACTCGTCGATACCATAGGTATTTATCTCGTCTAAGAGAATTTCTTTTACTTCTTCTTTCGTTCCTTTAATCAAAAATCGCTTCTCATAATCTTGGGCAAGGCGTGCTAACTCTTGCGGTGTGACGTTCATCTTTTCTGCCTCTTCGTACGATGGAACCGGAATAAATGCCTGACGATAGGAAGATATTTGCATCAATTCAAAAGATTTTTCCATTCTCTTCACATCTTCATGAGTATCGCCCACGCACACGCGATAACTGACGCTAATCGTCGGTTCTTTAAAGAATGCGCTCGGTTGGAATCGGTCGCGATACATGGAGAAAATTTCCTTCGGTGTTTCAATGCTAAAAAATTTTGCAAAGCTATATCCAACTCCCATTTCTGCGGCTTTGAGTGCTGAATTTCCTGTAGACCCAAGCATCCAAGGTTCAGGGAGTTCTGGTATATCTGCGGGAATTGCCTGCGTCCGTGCGTAGAGTTCTTCTTTTGGACGATCGCCTTGTATCATTGCGAGTATATCCTCGATTTTAGGATAAAGATCATGTTGCGGGATATAATTCCCTTGCGCTAAGGCTAGAATTTCATTTGGTCCACCTCCAGGAGCGCGCCCAATTCCAAAATCAATACGGCCAGGCGCTAACGCCGAAAGCGTCTTAAAAACTTCTGCAATCTTTAAGGGAGAATAGTGCATCACCATTGTACCGCCAGTCCCTGTGTGAATATTTTTTGTAATCGCCGCGAAATACGCAGCGAGTATTTCTGGTGCAGAACTAATGTGATCTTTCGAACCATGATGTTCTGCAAACCAATATCTGTGATAGCCAAGTTCGTCGAGGGCTATGACCAAATCCTTCGTTCTTTCAAATACATCGAGGGTGGTTTCGCCTTCATTTTTTGTCAACAAATCATGGACAGCTAATTTCAATTTGCATCACTCCTTTCTTTATATGTACCCTTCTATTAAAAAAGAGGGCATGTGCCCTCTTCAGAGTGTAGACAAACCCTAAATGTAGAGAAGTCGATCAGCTGGAGCTTCCT
>CAMDZK010000177.1 GCA_945910665.1 uncultured Peptostreptococcaceae bacterium | reverse complement strand
GGATTCAATCGCACCATAGTTTTCAATGGATTCGATATTTTTGACGATGCGGTCACCAATATTATCTAAAATTTGGGATCCTTCTTCCCAATAGGCTTTGTAGCCATTGTACTCTTTGGGATTGTGGGATGCCGTAATCATAACGCCCGCTTGCGTTTCTAAGGTCAAGACCGCATAGGAAAGGAGAGGTGTGGCCGCAATTTGATCGAATAAATACACTTTTACACCGTAGGCTGCAAAAACTTCTGCAGCAATCTGTGCAAATTCTTTCGACATGTGGCGCACATCGTATCCAATGACAACGCCTTTCATCTTCCCTTTTTCGCCTTCTTCAAGGATTGTCAGCGCAAGTCCTTTGGTCGCTTCCATGACCGTGTAACGGTTCATGCGATTGGTTCCTGCTCCAATAATTCCTCGTAATCCCGCTGTTCCAAAGGAAAGATTTTGATAAAACCGGTCTTCGATTTCTTTTTCATCGCCTTTAATGGCTTTTAATTCTTCTTTTGTTTGATCGTCAATATAGGGGGCATCTAGCCAAGACTGATATTTTTCCATATACATTTGCATTCCTCCTAAATAAAGTACAGCATTCCTCGGTAAAGAGAAAATGCGCTTAACCATTCATTTAATGTGTATTTTTTAATATACCCCCAATTGCTCGTAATCAATGTGGGTTCTTTTTCATATTCGATTCCAATGACCGTAATCCAGTGAAACCGAAGCTCAGGATTTGTGTGAAACCAAGTTAAAAGAAGAACGGGAATATTTCTTTCTAAACCCTCTTCAATCCAACGTAATGTCTTTTTTTCGTCCCGTAGGAAACCGTGCTTCACAGGCGTCAAATCTATTTCCATTGACTGGGCATAATCCATAAATCCTTTTTCTAACATACGCAAGGAAGGAATGCCAAAACGCGTGGGTTTTACAAATTCCATGAGATCCTCCATCACTTGCATGAAAGAAATTTCATCGATGCCTTGATAGGGATATAAGAAGGAATACTCTTCTTTCGTCTTGGAAAGGTATAAACTGGTGTTGGCAAGAGCTGTAATTCCACATGCTCTTTGGGCAAGCCACGGGAGTTGGCCTTCTCGCTCTGTGAGCCATTGCTGCCTTCCTCCTATCCATTTGTCCCCTACGCGGAAGAGATCTTTTTTCAGTAAAAGATTATCGTTCATAAATAACTGTCGTCCTCTCTGGGATTTCTACTTCTCCTTGGTGGATGCCCGTTTCTACTCCAAATACCACTTCCATGGGTTCTTGAAAATCCAGAATCACCGCATGATTGGATGCATTGTGTACGATGCGGTATATTTTTTCGCCCTTTCTTATTTCATACGCGATGACATACTCTCTTGGATCATTCAACATCGACACATTTTCTTGAATCCATTCTCTATTTTGCTCAGAAAACAAGCCAGAGGACTTGCGAAAGGCGATGAGAGAGGCAATGTATTCTACGAGTTCTATATTTTTTTCTTTCTCCGTCCATTGAATCGCATTGACGGAAAGAGGTGAATTATACGTGTTGTGATTTCCCCCTTTGGAACGCATGAATTCATTTCCCGCATGGAAAAATGGAATCCCAAAGGAAGTCAAGAGAATCGAAAAGGCTAGCTTCGTCGCTTGGATGATATCTTCTTCCCCATTCATTGAAATTTTGAGTTTATCGTACAAAATAAGATTATCGTGGCTATTAAAATATTGGATTGCTTCTTGACCATGGGCGGTCCAACCTACATCACCACGCTTGGATAACCCACCAAGTATCCCTTGTTCAACCGCAGGCTTTAGAGAAAAATCTCCTTGGATGTACCCCCAGCTCGAATCATCGTTCCCACCCTTTAAGGCATTTCTGTAATCATCGTTAAACAAAGAAAAGTCCAATTCTTTTTGGGCACCCTTTGTGGTCATATCTCTAGGCGATAAAGGTGTCTTATCCGCTGCCCATGGTTCCCCATAAATAAGGACATGGGGATGGATTTTTTTGGCCTCGTTTACGATTTCTTGCACTGTTTCAATATCCACAATAGCCATTAGGTCAAAGCGAAATCCATCCACTTTATATTCTTCTAACCAAAAGGAAATGGAATTGAGAATAAATGCCCGCACATGCTCTTTTTCCGTCGCCATTTCATTGCCACAGCCAGAACCATTGGCAAAAATTCCCTTGGTCCATTGTCGATAATAGTAGTTGGGGGCGAGCATATTGAAATTCGAGTCAACTGCACGATAGGTGTGATTATACACAACATCCAAGATTACTTGAATTCCATGTTCATGAAGGGTTTGAATGAGTGTTTTTAATTCAAGAATCCGAGCGATCGGGTCTCGGCTGTCCGTGCTATAAGAACCTTCCGGAGCATTGAAATGCTCAGGGTCATATCCCCAGTTGAAGTTATCATCCTCATAAAACCGGTCTGGGTCTTCATTGACGGTAATAAAATCTTGAATGGGAAGTAAATGTACATGGGAAATGCCAAGTTCTACAAGATGATTGAGTCCCGTTGTAAAGGCTCCTACTTTTCCAGATTCAGCCATCCCTAAATATTTTCCTGGATGTAATACTCCTGCACTCTCATGAACGGTATAATCTTTCACATGCACTTCATAAAGAATTGCATCTTCTACTTTACAAACGGGGTGTTTGTGTTCATGCCATCCAGGAGGATTCGTTTTTTCCAAGTCTAAAATTACTGACTTTTTGCTGTTCATACTCAATGAAACTGACGCTGGATCCGTGACCACATATTTCCCATCAATCCGATAAAGATAATATTTTCCATGCAAATCCCCGGGAACTTCCACCGTATAAAACTCATCTTCTTGGTGCATGGGGTATTCATGCCGTTGTACCGCATCTGCATGGTCGTAAATTAATATGGAGAGTGTCTGTATGTCTTGCGCAAAGACACGAAAAATCGTCTTTTCCTTGGTATAGATTGCTCCCAATTTATTGTTCATGGGTCACCTCTTGGTTCTTTAAAGCATCAATCAGACGGATTCTTCCTTGTAAACGCCGCTCATTCCACTCTTCTCCTTCTTGGTAGGTTCGAATCAGTTTGAAAAGCGCATTTTTATATGCACTAAAGGATCCAAGGACTGAGAACCCATCTTGATACTGAAGAAGGAGCTTTTTCACCGTTCTTATA
>CAMDZK010000176.1 GCA_945910665.1 uncultured Peptostreptococcaceae bacterium | reverse complement strand
TTAGAGATTTGTACTTTCGGTGAATCTACATGCAGTATACACCATGTGGAAATTAAAACATAACTTTCAATAACATTTAAGCAAAGATATGTCACTCACTTTCCACTAGGCTTTATCAAAACCCGAGATTCGGGTGGAAGCTCTGGAGGTGGTCCAACAAAATGCAGCTTCCTCGTTCTCTTAACTCGAGAAGTTCCAGACCCAGCTGCAGAATCTCCACCAGCCCCAGAATCCCCAGCCCCAGAATCCCCACCAGCGTCGTCTCCAGCATCATCTCCCACATTATCTCCACCATCATCTTCAACATCATCTCTTGCATGATCCTCTACCACTGGTTCCTTAATTTCAGCATCCTATGAAACAAATAACTTACATCATACAATATTAAGTAACTCAAATAATGTAATTTAACAACTAACTTACATCTTGTGGAGGCAAATGTTCTGCCAGCGCTCTCCGTCTGCTCATGGTAGAACCTGTGCCCTGAAAAACTGAATCCTCACCCCTCGAGCTGCTCCTCGAGCTACTCCTCGACCCAAGCAAACTACGAGCTAAAGACTTCATTTTCTTTGACATCCTATTTTAACAAAAACAAGTTAGTACATAAATCGACAATAAAATAATAAAATATGCAATAAAATCATAAAATATGCAATAAAATCATGATCCATACTCGTCAATCGTAATCGTAATCAAAATCAGGATCTAGTTGCTTTCGTCGATTTAATGGACGCCAAGTAGCTTTCTTCTTTCTCGTCACTCGTTTTCTTTTTGGAGGAACCTCTACATCATTTTGATCGCCTAATAAAGATTCTTCCAACATTTCAGTTTGTACATTAAACGTGCTTGTAAGTTCTTCGTCTTGGAAAATCTCAGCAGCCCCCACTTCCTGCTCGATTTGACTTTCAACATAACCAGCATCACCAGGAGCATATAGTCGTTCACGCGGATTAACTTTGTACACTACCCTCCAATCAACCAAACCGTTTTTCTTAGATGGATATGTCATATAATACACCTGCTCGCATTGGTGGGCAAGGATTATAGTGTCGTGGCCTTTTAATCTATCGTTGTGTTTGACTTCCACCATGCCATATTGATTTTCTCGCGTTGTATTTGGAGAAAACCAATCACAATCGAAGAACACCACTTTGAGTTGTTTATCTCCAAAAAACTTGTACTCGATTATATCATTAATGACTCCATAATAATTAGTCACCTTCCCTTCATCATCGACAGCTCTAGTTACAACTCCGGAGTTTGTCGTGGCTGCTAGAGGATGATCATCTTCGAACCTTGTGGAACGGAATCTAAAACCATTGACATCATACCGACCATAACGTCTGCCAGTTACTGCTCCTAGGGATAATTGTCGAAGGTCCGGGTGTATATTGTCATTTTTATCTACATAATCTCGAAACCAACACAAGAAATTAAGTCCCCCATCTTTTCCCTCTCGACGAATCTGGTCACGTTCACAGCCAGAGATGCAATTTTGAGAATCAAATTCCCTGTTAGTACAAGGAAACAAACCTTTTAGTATCACAACAAAAATTCTAGCGGCAATGACTAAAATAAAGTTTACACTTACAGGAGAAACTGACTCATCTCTTCCATGTTGTTATACATGTAGAGTAAAGCAGTCTTCCATTCGTCGTTGGTGAAACAGTATGTTGTGCTGGGTCCTACAGTTTTGCCCCTCCATTGAAAAATTTCAATATCACTAATAGGGGGCTCGTCGACATGATACCGCAACGTATGGGCATTGACATTGTGTTCCTCTGCAAAGTACAGGCCCGTGAATGATGCTATCTCTTTGTATTTGAATTCTTCAGCGATGCACCCTTCAACTCGTCTCTTATTACCAACCATTGCACGTAGCTTCTTTAGTGTCCTTTCGATGTGATACATCCATCTATATTGCACAGGACCTCCTACCTTAGCTTCGTATGGTAGGTGAACAAGTAGATGTTGCATCGGATTGAAGAAACCTGGTGGAAATATTTTTTCAAGTTTGCATACCAAAATCGGTATTTGTTGCTCAAGCTTCTCCATCATATCTTTCTTTATTTATTTAGCACAAAGATGTCTATAAAAGTAGCTTAGCTCCGCTAATGCTTTCCAGACATCATTTTTTACAAAACCACGAAACATAACAGGAAGGAGTCTTTCCATTATTATGTGGTAGTCATGACTCTTCAACCCAGAAAACTTGCCCGTCTTCAAATTCACAGACCTTCTAAAGCCCGCGGCGTAACCATCTGGGAACTTTAAGTTTTTCAACCATTTCATCAATTGTTTCTTCCTTTTAGGTTTAATACTGAAAGGAGCACGTGGCTTCTTCTGATTCTCTCCTATCTCCATAGTTGGTCTTCTACAGATTAAGGCCAAGTCTTTCCTTGCCTTAGGGTTGTCTTTTGTTTTGTCAGTGATATTCATGCAAGTGCTGATAATGCTTTCACCCATATTTCGTTCCTGGTGCATGACATCAATGTTATGCATTAGAATCAAGGCTTTCATATAAGGGAGTTCCCATAGACCACATTTGTGAGTCCAATTATGCTCGGTTCCATAACCTTCAAAACGATTTCCATGTTCGTTTAGATTCAAATCATTAAGTCTCGCGAGAATCTCTGCACCACTAAGACGCTTGGGTGGTCCCCTCATCACAATCGTGTCCTTTTTAAAAGCGTTCCTATCGAACTTGAACGGGTGATCCTCTCGCAAAAAACATCTATGGCAATCGAAGTAACATATCTTTCCACCAAACTTTAGTCGAAAGCATAAAGTGTCTTCAATGCATATCGGACATGTCAAAATCCCATGACAACTCCATCCAGCAAAGATACCATAAGCCATAAAATCATGAATAGACCATAAAAACGCGGCTCTCAGGTTGAACTTCTGTTTCTTGTAACAATCGTACGCCTCGACTCCTTCCCACAAAATTTTCAATTCTTCAATCAGGGGTCTCATCATCACATCGATCTTTGTTCCAGGGTGATCCGGACCAGGTATTATAAGACACAAGAAAATAAATTCATATTTCATGCAAAGAGCTGGTGGAAGGTTGTATGGAACAGCAAATACGAGCAAACATGAGTAGTATGGTGCAGTTAGATTGAAAGGTGAGAAACCATCTATTGCCAAACCGAAG
>CAMDZK010000175.1 GCA_945910665.1 uncultured Peptostreptococcaceae bacterium | reverse complement strand
CTTTATGTTTTGTCACACTTTCTTTACCTTCACGATTCACAGCGCGAACCAAAGTATCATCCGTCCGCCCAATTGCCTCAGAAAATGCACCTTCCTTTTCTTCCATTGTCCCTGTCACCAGAGCCAAATAACTTTTCTCCAAATCATCGTCTTGCATGCGACTCTGCATATATTTATGCTTTGCAATTAAAACAATACCAGAGGTATCCTGATCCAATCGATTCACAAAGCGAATCTTTCTCTTATGCCCTGTCCAATAAAAATAGTTCGCCACTTGATTTGCCAATGCGCCATTGGTTTCTCCTTTTTTAGGCATCATCGGCACACCTTCATCTTTGCAAATGACCAACAAGTGCCCATCTTCGTATAGAATACGAAGTGGCTTCTCCCAAAATTCAAAATCATTCTCTTCGTCGGGAATGAGAACCTCGACTTCGTCCTTGGGTGCAATTTTTTGGTTTCTCTTGGCAACCTTTCCCTTATACAAAATCGTTCCTTCACGAAAGGCCGCAATCCGAGCATTCATGGACAAACCAAAAGAATCCAGTAGCTTATCGACTTTCATCTCATTTTCACTTGTGTTTTCAATGCGAAAAGAATTTATCTTAATATTTTTCATAAAAAACCTTTCATGTTATAATGAACTCCTAGGAGGTCATTATGCGATCTGGAATCATTAATATCATCAGTAATCGAAATAGAGATTCACAAAATACGATGCATCGCCTGATTAAACTATTTAAAGACGCAGGCTATCACGCATCGGAAGAATTCAATCCTAAAGCTGAACTCACTGTCTGCATCGGTGGAGACGGTGCTTTTTTACGTGCCGTTCATAAGACTTCTTTTCCTACTATACCCTTTGTCGGAGTAAATACGGGACACCTAGGCTTCTTTCAAGAAATTCATCAAGATGACCTGGAAAATTTTGTTCAAAATTATAAGCACCGAAAATACAAAGTGGAACGCATGTATCTCCTGGAATGCCAAATTGAAACGCGAGAACGTCATTTTCAATTATACGCCCTCAACGAATTTGTCGTGAAAAACCAACAAAACCAAGTCATACATCTAAAAGTCGATGTAGAAGAAAGACATCTCCAAAATTTTTCCGGGGATGGACTGATTATCTCGTCTTCCGCAGGATCGACAGCCTACAACTACTCTGCCGGTGGTGCAATTTTGTATCCAACACTCAACGGCTATCAGCTTACACCATTAGCACCGATTAATACCAAAGCGTATCGATCCTTGTATAATTCAATTGTGGTACCCAACGATACGATACTAGATATTTATCCCGAAAAAAGATATCAAAGTAGTACTTTGGTAATTTCTGATGGACTTGAAGTCAAATTTAATCAAGTGAAACGCTTCCGCTTTGACATCGCCCAAAGATACATCCGAAGACTCGTCTTCAACAAAAACTACTACTGGACCAACCTCAAAGATAAATTCCTCTAACCGCCCAATCCTTGGGCGGTTTTTTGTTGAATTAAAGTTGCAAATGAGCATTTCTCGAGGTTTTCTCTTAAAATTTGACAGATGCCAATGATTTTTGTTATTATTTTAAACATTGTTAACAAATATTTCTACTTCATTTTTTAATTTTCAATATTTACATTTACTGTGATTTATTAAAACTGCACGTAGAAATAAAATGAGTACTTATCGTCGTACTCGACTCTATGCGGTCACTATCTGACTGCTGATAAACCGAAAGGATGATTTATTATCTCTTCCAAATTTAAAAGGAAAGAAGAAAAACCAAAACTGAAAAAAGTATTAACTAAAAGAGATGCAATCTCATTAGCTTTTGGCGCAGCCATTGGTTGGTCATGGATTGCACTCTTAGGGAATTGGATTGAATTCGGAGGAACACTCGGAGCCATCTTGGGTTTTGTTGTTGGTGGACTCATGGTGTTCTTTGTAGGAATCACATATTCAGAACTTGTATCAGCTATACCAAAAAGTGGAGGAGAGCTTGAATTCTCCATGCGCGCTTTAGGCCCAAATTGGTCTTTCGTCACTTCATGGGCACTGGCACTCTCCTATTTAGGGGTCGTAGCTTTTGAGGTCGTCGCCTTCCCAATGGTGTTGGAGTACATCATACCCCAAGTCTCAAGCGTATATTTGTATTCCATTGGACCCGATAAAATTTATCTCCTCTCAATACTCATAGGAGTTGGAGCGTCCCTCTTCTTAACATTCATTAATATACGCGGCGTGAAAGTCGCAACTTGGGTACAACAATTACTCACCGTGGGAATATTGTCCGTCGGTCTCCTTCTCATCGTAACTGGCTTTATTAATGGTGATTCGGAAAACATGAAACCTCTATTTGCAGACGGATCGAACGGCATCTTGCGTGTTGCTGTCATGGTCCCCTTTCTCCTCGTCGGATTTGATGTAATCCCTCAAACGGCAGAAGAAATGGATGTCGAACCAAAACGATTAGCCCATATTATATTAAGTTCAATTGTATTGTCTACCATATTTTACATTGTGATTATCATCGCTGCATCATCATTAATGAATCACAAGAATATCGTCGCATCTAGTCTCTTTACCGCTGATGCCCTCGTTGCAGGAATGAATGGTTGGTTTTTAGCACGCTACGTTGCGATTATTGGTGGACTATGCGGAATTTTATCAAGCTGGAATGCTTTTCTCACTGCTGGTAGCCGTGTACTCTATTCAATGGCGCGTCATGACATGCTTCCTGCTTGGTTTAAAAAAATCCATCCAAAATACAATACCCCCTCCCATGCGATTTGGTTCATTGGGATTACTTCAAGCTTAGCCGCATTGTTTGGACGAACGCTCTTGATATGGATTTCTAATGTCGCGAGTTTATCTACAGTCATTGCTTTCGGATTAACCGCCTATAGCTTTGTTGTCCTTCGCAAAAAAGAACCCGATATGCCAAGACCCTATCGTGTGAAAAACGGAATCATCAAAGGGAAAATCGCATTCATCACATGTTTAATCATGCTCGTGTTCTATGTTCCAGGAATGCCCTCTGGACTCGATATTCCAGAGCTCACCATTGCGATGATTTGGACACTCTTTGGTATCGTTGCATTCTTTTTAGCAAAAAAAAGGAAGCAAAATGTAGAAGAAGAACAAAAACAATATTGTGCTATTGGCATTCACTTAGTCTTATTGAG
>CAMDZK010000174.1 GCA_945910665.1 uncultured Peptostreptococcaceae bacterium | reverse complement strand
GATATGGCCTCGAAAGGAAGCTCCTGCTGACCTCCTCGGCAGATTTAATATTTTTCCTAAACTCACCTCATGGATTCCATGGGGTTTTTTAGTGGGGTTACAAGTTACGGGGTATGTATAGATCAGGAGGTGGCGATATGCGTGCAGTGTGGAATGGAGCCATAAGTTTTGGACTTGTAAATATCCCATGTAGTTTATTTAGCGGGGAACAGAAAAATGATTTGAAATTCAATTTACTCGATTCAAGGGATGAAAACAGAATCCGTTATGAGCGAATTAATGAAGAAACAGGAGAAGAGGTTCCTTGGAATCAGATCGTAAAAGCTTTTGAATTTAAGGATGATCAGTATGTGTTATTAACCGACGAAGACTTTGAGCGGGCGGATGTCGAAGCGAGTAAGACGATTGATATTGAAACTTTTATTGAAAGAGAAGAGCTAGAACTCAAATATTTAGAGAAACCCTATTATATTCAGGCGAAAAAAGGCGGCGAAAAGGCGTATGTCCTTCTTCGGGATGCTTTAAATGAAACCCAAAAAATTGCCATTGCCCGCGTGGTCATCCGTACGCGAGAGCATTTGGCCGCCATTTATACATCCGGAGAGATTCTCATTTTGAATCTCATTCGCTTTAGTCAAGAGTTACGTTCGGAAGATAAAATTGACGCCCCGAAGAAAGTAAAGGTCACAAAGAAAGAAATGGATATGGCCGTGCAGCTCATTGAAACAATGACCGAAGAATGGGTCCCTGATTCCTACGAAGATGAATACAGAAAAGCCTTGATGGAACTCATTTCTAAGAAAGCAGAAGGAATAGAAGTCGAAGTTGAGGAAGAAGAGGAAGGCGACACGTCGAAAGTCGTCGATATTATGGACTTACTCCAACAGAGTGTACAGACCCAAGAAAAAGAGAATAAGAAAACGAAGAAAAGGAAGAGCTCATGAGCTTAAAAAAGTACAACGAAAAGAGGGATTTTTCAAAGACGAAGGAACCAGAAGGGAAGAAAAAGTCGTCTGGTTCTTCTCGTATTTTTGTTGTGCAAAAGCATGAAGCCTCAAGACTTCACTATGATTTTAGACTCGAATGGGAAGGGACTTTGCTCAGTTGGGCTGTTCCCAAGGGTCCGTCTTATAATCCCAAAGACAAGCGTTTAGCCGTGGAAGTCGAACCCCACCCCTATGATTATAAAGACTTTGAAGGAACAATTCCTAAAGGAGAATACGGGGGCGGTACCGTTATGCTCTGGGACGAAGGAACGTGGGAAGAACAAGAAGGTGAAGATTTTTCGAAGGGATTAAAAGAAGGCTCATTAAAGATCATTCTCCATGGAGAGCGATTACAGGGGAAATGGACTCTCGTTCGCATGAATCCAAAAGAAGGTGAAAAGAAAAATAATTGGCTCCTCATCAAAGAAAAAGATGATTTCATAAAAGATGAAGCAGGCATTGACGAGTTCACAACGAGTGTACGAAGTCATCGCTCCATGGTAGAAATTGAAGGTGTGCAAGAAGAAATTCCCTCCTACTCCGTCCAATTGGCAACAAAAAGAGATAAAATCCCCAAAGGAGACGACTGGATTTACGAACTGAAGTATGACGGTTATCGTATTTTAGCAATTTTAAACGGTGAGAGCGTTACGCTTCTTTCTAGAAACCAGCAAGAGTATACGGAGTCCTTCTCCCATATTGTGAAAGAGATGAAAAAATGGGATGTACATGCTGTGATCGATGGTGAAATTGTCATCAACAAAGATGGACGTTCTGATTTTCAAAGCCTTCAGCAATATATAAAAACCAAAAAAGGCACGAAGCCCATCTTTATGGCTTTTGATCTTTTATATCTAAACCAAGATTTGGTGGAGAACCCTCTCGAAGAGAGAAAGAAAAAGTTAGAAGCTCTCTTACAAGAACATAAAAATGATGTCATCTTTTATTCCTCCCATGTGGAAGATGGAGAATCGCTTTTTAAGACAGTCTGCCAGCATCAGATGGAAGGCGTCATGGGAAAGAACAAACAAGCAGCTTACGTCCAAGGCCGCAGCAAGAGTTGGGTGAAAGTCAAATGCGATAATCGGCAAGAATTCATCGTGATAGGATTTACCCAGTCAGACAAGCGAACCAGAGCCATTTCTTCTCTTTTAGTTGGCGTGCAAGATGGAGATGCGATTGCTTATGCCGGTCGTGTTGGCACTGGTTTTACAGAAGAGTCGGCGGAAGAATTGTCGAAGAAACTCAAATCCCTTCACAGAAAAACAGCACCGATTGAAGATCCTCCAAAGCCTCGATCGGGAGAGATGCTCCAATGGGTCACGCCAAAAATCATCGTGGAAGTTCGTTTTGCAGAATTGACGGAAGATGGAATCATTCGCCAAGGCAGTTACTTGGGAATGCGCACAGATAAATCTCCAGAAGAAGTCGTCATAGAAAAAGAAGAACTCCCTGAAAAGAAACCAAAGAAACCACCAAAGAAAAAAACGAAAGAGAGAGAAATCACCTTAAGTAGTCCTGAGAAAAAACTGTTTGAAAGCTTCACAAAGAAAGATATATGGGACTATTATGAGAAAATGGCGAAAAAAATTC
Source organism: uncultured Peptostreptococcaceae bacterium (assembly GCA_945910665.1). Taxonomy (GTDB): domain Bacteria; phylum Bacillota; class Clostridia; order Tissierellales; family Peptoniphilaceae; genus JAAYQA01. The sequence continues at coordinate 649 of CAMDZK010000174.1, read as the reverse complement.
TCCCCCATATCGAAAATCGTGTGTTAACCCTTGTGCGATGCCCAAGCGGCGTCAAGGATTGTTTTTACCAAAAAAATGTCCAAGAGCATTTTCAATATATTCATACGCAGACAGTGAAAGAAAATGACGGAGAAAAAGCCGATTACATGGCTTTAGACTCCACCCAAGGAATCTTAGAAGGCGTGCAGTTTAATACAATCGAATTTCATACATGGGGAAGTCGATTAGAAACTGTAGAACAACCAGATGTTCTCTTTTTTGATTTGGATCCGGATGAAGGGATGGATGTAGAAGATGTACGTCAAGGCGTGCGCGATTTAAAATCAATTCTCGATTCATTGGGTCTTGTCTCCTTTTTGAAAACCAGTGGAAATAAAGGATATCACGTGGTCATTCCATTAGAACCCAGTGGTGACTGGGAAGCCGTGCGAGAATTTGCTAAAAATGTCGCTACAGTCATGGAACAAAAGTGGCCCAAGAAATATACGGCGAATATGCGAAAGGAAAAGCGAAAAGGAAAGATTTACATCGATTGGGTCAGAAATGGAAGAGGATCGACATTAGTTGCACCTTACTGTGTACGAGCCAAAGAACCTGGTGCAGTTTCTGCTCCCATTGATTGGGATGAACTCTCCACAATTGGTCCCCA
>CAMDZK010000173.1 GCA_945910665.1 uncultured Peptostreptococcaceae bacterium | reverse complement strand
GGAAATCATTGAAGTCACCTCCTCGTGAGGTGATTTTTTATTGTTTGTTTAAATATTAAGTTACAAAATATTATTATAACATGGATTATTTTTTTGTCAATGTGTTTTTTTACATTGCCAATATCTTTGTAAATGATACAATAATGATGAATTTGAAAATGCTAAATATAAGAAAATCTAATATATCACTAGCATATTGAATGATTTCAAAAATAATAAAAAATAATATATATAAAATTATAGTGCACGATAATTTTATATTATTAAATATTATAAAGAGGGGCTTTAGAAGATAGTTTAGATACATTACATTTTATGAGAGACAATCTTATAAACCTCCTGAAAAATGTTTTTCATGTGCTTTTTTCTACAAATGTATGGGAAGTTGTACATATGAAAAGAAATCAATAAATGCTGACTGTCAGTATATCTATTTAAAGGAGGTATATGATGCATATTACTCAAAAATTAAATGACAATAACCTAAAAACAATGCTCGTGTCAGATTTTATCTCTTCCTTTGGAAGTGTATTTTTAACAACCACCTTTATGCTTGCACTATACCAACAAACGGGAAGTTTGCTGACAGCATCATGGATTCCATTTATAACAATGCTCATCAATACGTTTTTTACACCAATTATTGGAAACTTGCACGTCAAAATAACATTTCGCAAGTTGTTTATATTGGGCGAATTGGCTGCTGCTAGTTTCGTTTATTTGTTGACGCGCACGCAACACGTCGTCCTTCTACTGTTTCTTTACATTCTTTACCGATTTGTTTTCTTTGTCCTCGAGGCGTTTCGGGCAGAATATTTGAAAATGAACACAGAGCCTACTGAGATACACAAGTGGCAAAGTTTATCCCAAATGGTGAACTCCTTTGTACCCGTTATCGCAAATCTTGTGTTAGCTTTTCTTTTCACACAACTTAAAAGTACACATATTCTCTATATCGTTGCGGGACTCTATCTTTTGGCAGCCGCAGTTATATTACGCATTGACGGCATCAAAAGACCAGTGGAACAAACAGGACCGCCGCAAAAACCGTGGACTCTATTTAAGACGACGAACAGCCCCAATGCGACTATTTTCTTTCACGTGTTTTGCATTATCTTTTTAGGAAGCATGGCCTCTCTTGCCACATTGTCTTATGTGGTCGATTATCTCAAACAAACGGATGCTGCGTATTCTTTGCTTATGAGTGTGATGGCTCTAGGAGCAACACTCGGAGGTCTTGTCGTACGAAGTGATCGACTCAAAGCGCATGCACAACAAATTTCAACAATAGGTGTGTTATGCATGGGATTACTATTATTGAGCGTTGTTTTTAAACCCGGTTTTGAAGTCTTGTTGGGAATTTTTCTGATCAGTGGCATCATTAGTTCAGCAATTACGACCTATTATGCAATTGCCATTTATCAACAGACACCCATGGAATCCATCCGTTTAGAAATGGCGAAATTTTCAGTGGTCACACAAGCAGCAAGTGGATTCTCACAACCATTCTCGGGAGGATTTACCGGCATTGTTGGACCAATCATCGCCTTAGTGAGTTCTGGCGTTGGATTCATTCTTTTATTTATAAAGCAAAAGTTATCGTAAAAATTGATTTTATGGGCAAAGATCTTCCATGAGCTTTTGCAAATAAGATTGCATAACAAAACGCGGACAGATTAATGACTCACCTGTCCGCGTTTATTTTATATTTTGATCAAAACATGCATTATGGATTCGATTCCATTTGTTCTCTCCAGAGTGCATCAATTTCTTGATTCTTTTCAATTTGTCTCGCAATGTATGGGTCCTGATTCACAATTGGGGAATGTAGAAATTCATTGTCAGGCATCCAATCCTCTTTATGATTGATAAACCACTCTAGTTCTTCGAAGTATAAACGTGAAATGGGTGGGTTGTTGCTCTCTGGTATGTTTCGAGCTATTTCATAGAGGTCTGGGTTGGCAATTCCTTGCGTCATTTCATCCACAAAATAGATGGAACGCGATGCATAGAGAGGGCGATATCCATCAGGAAAATCAGGGGATTCTTCTAAGAAAAGCACGAGTTCTTGACCAACTTCAGGAGGAATGGTGTCATCGCGATAAATTGCAATACGTTCCGTTTTTTTCTGCTCATCTGTGTAATCGGAGTAAGGATTTTTTGAAGGGTGACGTTGACTTGGGATGTCTTGTTCGAGATAGTCTGCAACAGAGACGACTCCACCTAAAAAATAAACTTTAATCTCTTTTTCAACATCTAAACCAAACAATACATCATCAACAACAAAAGTGGCAGGCGTCAGAGGAAAATACCATTTCGAATCAACGAAAAAGGAATCGCCAATGTCTGTAATATGTCCTTTCACAATCAATTCAGCCAAAGCGGTTTGTTCTGGCAGTTGCCATCCTGGGACATACATTGCTTCGCCGCCGATTGAAATGTGATCAGCATCAATTTTATTCCACGCCTCCTGAAGGGAGGGAACGGCAATTTTTGAATGATCATAGGTCTGTTGCTCTACTAGCACTTCAGATGTTTCACTTTGTGCGACTTCTTCAGTTGCTATAGGCTCTGTTTGTTCTGTGACCGTTTGTGCTTCTGTGTCTTGTGTCGCAAGCTCTGATGTTGGATTTTGCGCTGTTTGGCATCCAACAAAAATCAATAAGCTTAGTAACAATAAAAATTGACGCATACACTCCTCCTTATGTTTGAGTACGAGTATTCTTCATATCAATTGAAAACTTTATTTCTTAATATTACAATATAGTATTATTTTATTATGTCAATGATTTGATTAAATAAATCATCAATGCATTATGAAGAAAAGACTCCTAAGAGACCATACAGAATATTTTAAGTGAAGAAGTTTGCATTTATTTTTAACGGAATTTCAATTAAACTGATTCAAGGGGTGCATATGAACATTAAAAAAATTCAACATACGTATCAAAATTTTGAACTGTCGATTCATAACATTTGCCTACCTTCATCTGGAATTGTTGGTCTCGTTGGAAAAAATGGGGCAGGAAAAACAACACTCATGAAGTGTTTATCAAATCCAGATTTTTGTAACGGCATTTGTGAGATTGAAGATTTTCAGTACTCAGAGGTTTTATTCATTCCCTCAGATTTATACGCATACGAGTTTCTAACTGTGCGTGAATTTGTTGCGCTTTTAATTAAATACAATGTCTCTGATCTTTTGGCATTAGATGTGATACGACTTTTGAAATTGGAAGATAAAGCGGATGTTTTAATCTCTCA
>CAMDZK010000172.1 GCA_945910665.1 uncultured Peptostreptococcaceae bacterium | reverse complement strand
ATTTTACGATATATTCTTTTTCTCCAACTTGAACACGATATGTTTTCATTGTATCCCCCTATTTTATTCGTTCACATGAAATGACTTGTACATCGTTTTTGTATTGTTCTTTTGCCAAACAAGATGCGACGAGCATGGCAACCATGCGCTCTTCTTCATCGGATTCTTGGACTGCTGTGACCCTCTGCATCGGTTGCTCCGATCGTACGACTTGCTGTACAGGCTCTTGGACCCCAGGGATTTTCTTCAATAAGGCAATAACGTAGGCCAATAAAAGCAAGATGATAAAGATTAACACCATTGAAAAAATGGCAACAATTGCACCTTCACCAATTGTGATTGTGGTCATCGGGCACCTCCTTCATGGGGTGTATACATGCGAAACGACACAGGGCCAGACTGCTCTTTCGTTTCCACAGGTTTTTCTTTTTCTTCTGGTTCTCCTACTAAGAAGGTCTTTACTTGTTCTGGGAAGAGTGTATATGCGACTACTTCTTCTTCCAAAGGTTCTCTCCCGATGATCTCTTGCAATTTTTTCTTATCAGTTTCATACACAGGTTTTAAGGAATCGATTGGGGTAGGCTTGGTAGGTTCAGCCTCTTTGAGGATAAGGTCTTGCACTTCTTTCTTCCAAGGTGCCGGAGAACGGCCGTAGCGCCCTTGTACATAATCTTTAATTTCATTGGGAGTCATTTTATAACGATCGCCTAATAGAACGTTTAACACCGCCTGGGTTCCGACCATTTGCGATAAAGGAGTAACCAGGGGTGGATATCCCAAGTCTTCTCTTACTCTAGGGATTTCTTGTAAAACTTCTGTAAAACGGTGGCTCGCCTTTTGTTGCTCTAACTGGCTCAAAAGGTTGGAAAGCATTCCACCAGGTACTTGATAGGTCAAGATTTTTGGATTTGGTATAAGAGAACGCGCACGTAAGTCTCCCGAACCAATGTATTTCGTCGCTAAATCGTCAGCAATTTCATAAGCTTCACTGAGAGCTTCTTCATTAATATTCGTATTTCGTCCTGCAACTTTCGCGACTTCCAGTAGAGTTTCATCTGCCAAGTGAGAGGTACCACCAGAAAATGGAGAAATACATCCATCCACACAGTCAACACCAGCGTGCATCGCCTGCTCCATCACAAGAGTCGTGGCATTTGCAGTCGTATGTGAGTGCATCGTCACGGGTAACTCCGTAGCGCCTTTAATCGCTACAACTAAGTCATAGGCATTTTGAGGGGTGATGATTCCCGCCATATCTTTGATACAAATAGAATCTGCACCCATTTCTTCGTATCGTTTCACGAGATTCACATAGTATTCATTATTGTGGACAGGACTTACAGTGTAGGCAATCGCTGCTTGTAAGTGTCCTCCATGTTTTTTGACGTATTCAAAGGCACGTCGTAGATTGTTTTCATCATTTAACGCATCAAAACAACGGATGATGTCGATGCCATTTTCAAGTGTCAATCGAATAAAGCGTTCTAACGTGTCGTTGTCATAATGTCTGTATCCAACGATGTTTTGTCCACGCAAAAGCATGGATAGTTTCGTATTTGGAGCGGCTTTTCGAATTTCTCGTAAGTTTTCCCAGGCGCTTTGATGTAAAAAGCGAAAGGCCGAGTCAAACGTCGCCCCGCCCCACACTTCCATCGATTGAAACCCAACTTTATCGAGCGCTGCAGCGAGGGTTAAGATATCTTCCCGCTCCATGCGCGTCGCTAATAGAGACTGGTTTCCATCGCGGACGGTGAGGTCTTGGATCGCCAATGTCTTCATTCATTCTCCTCTTTTCATTTTTTTTGCAACAATCACAGAAAATCTTTTCCAGATATTTTCATTGATGGTTTTATTTTACTATGAACGATGGGAAAATTCAAACAAAGAGCTGTCAATTTCCCCTAAAATTGCTCACTAGCATTAACAATGGTTACGTTTTCATAAAAACGATCTACTTTCATTTATTCCCACGCAAAAAGAGAAACCTCTCCCGTGGAAACGGAAAATTGATCTTCATTTTCGAGAAGGAGTTCTCCATCAGAGCCAACGCCTAAAATCTTACCATAGCGACCATCGGACAGAACGCCTTTTTTACCAATGCCCATCATGTACTTTTTGTATTCAGAAATGAAAGACCCGTCGTTAAAAGAAGGGTAATTCTCGATAAATGCATGTAAAAACTCGGTTGCAAAGGATGCATCCATCGGGGTATCTAGAGCGCCTGCTTTTTCTTTTAGTTCCTCTGGCCAATTATTTTTCATTGCATTGATTCCAATCCCGATGATCACTTGCGTTTTCTCTCGGTACATAGCTTCAGTGAGAATACCAGCCACTTTTTTTCCTTCATAATATAAATCATTCACCCATTTGATCTGGCAACTTTTGTTGTATTTCTCTTCTATCAATCGCCTGAGAACGACGACCACATACGGCGTTAACAACGAAAGTTTTCCTTCTCCAAAAGGATAAGAAAAGGAAAAATAAAGGCCGCCAATGGGAGAGAAAAAATCTCTGCCCATGCGGCCTCTACCACTGGATTGTTCCTTGGCAGTCACAAGAACATGAGAATGCACTCGTGCCAATTCCTTACAGCGGTTTTGGGTGGAATCAATTCTGTCCAGGTGCTGAAGGGCCCATCTATCGTCCAATGGTCTCATCTTTTCCTTTTTCAAAGACGATGTTTCCGTCAATAATCGTATAGAGTGGTTCGCAATCGATGTCAGTGATTGGGTTTTTTGACCAAATGACAACATCTGCATCCTTTCCTTTTTCCAAAGAGCCAACACGATCTTCAATGCCTGTAATTTCTGCCGCATTGATCGTCACTGTTTTTAATGCTTCTTCGAGTGGTAAACCAGAACGATGGGCAAGACCTGCACAGAGTGCTAACTGTGCGGAAGGCACGAAGGGATTGTCTGTCATAATGGCGACTTTTACTCCTTGTTCGTAAAGAGCTGCTGGAGTAATAAAACTTTTATTTCTTAACTCGTACTTGGATGCGCCCATTAGACTTGGACCGCAAATCGCAGTGTATCCTTCTTTGCCCAATTCTTCTGCGATTAAGTGCCCTTCAGTGCAGTGATCTAAGGTCATATCCACATCAAATTCTTTGGCAAAGCGAATCGCCGAGAAAATATCGTCATTTCTATGAGCATGGGCTTTTATATGAATTTCTTTACGAAGGACGGGAAGAATAGATTCATAGCGTAGATTGTACGCTGGACGCTTGCTTTCGTCTTCTTGTTCACGTCCTTTTTTATATTCAATGGCTTCATACATAAATTCT
>CAMDZK010000171.1 GCA_945910665.1 uncultured Peptostreptococcaceae bacterium | reverse complement strand
GCTCGTCGGGCTCATAACCCGAAGGTCGGAGGTTCAAATCCTTCTCCCGCAACCATATCTTTTCCTGAAAGGTATACAATAGTGTGGTCCCTTCAGGGACAACCATTATCTTCACGAAGGGTTCAGACCTTCACCAATCGCCAGCTATGGCGACCATACAACAAGGCGGCGTAGCTCAGGTGGCTAGAGCATGCGGTTCATACCCGCAGTGTCAGCGGTTCAAATCCGTTCGCCGCTACCATTTATGGCCCCATGGTCAAGCGGTTAAGACATCGCCCTTTCACGGCGGTAACCCGGGTTCGAGTCCCGGTGGGGTCACCATTTAAATACATGCGGGAGTGGCTCAGTGGTAGAGCATCGCCTTGCCAAGGCGAGGGTCGCGAGTTCGAATCTCGTCTTCCGCTCCAGATGGCGACATAGCCAAGTGGTAAGGCAAAGGTCTGCAACACCTTTATTCACCGGTTCAAATCCGGTTGTCGCCTCCACGTGTACCTGTAGCTCAGTTGGATAGAGTGCTTGACTACGAATCAAGAGGCCGGGGGTTCAAATCCTCCCAGGTACGCCAAAAAGACTTTGAAATTTCAATATTTCAAAGTCTTTTTTTATTGTTTTAAAAATTGTAGTATATATAAATCTTTCCGTCCCTCTACCCAGAGCGATTTTTTTGTGTTTACTTCTAACAAAAGTAAACACAAAAAAATCGCTTGCCCCTCATATATATATATATGCTACAATAATAATAAGAACATTTTGTAATGAGCTAGAATTAATTATGACTATAGTAGAAATAAACACAGAGAAAGTAAACGTAGAAAGAGGGGACCATTATGAAGAAGCTGTTGATTTTGTTCTTATGCCTCATGCCAATGCTCGTGTTCGCGACAGAGATGAAGTCTGAAGAAAATGATCCTGTAGGGATTGAGACGACCACCATGAAACTACGTTCGATCGGATACTTACACAGTGATGCCGTACCCAAACGTTATTTGTACCAAGATGATAAAGGGGTTGGTGTCCTTCCTTTGAGTGACATGAAGGCTGAAAACTACCGTATGACGGGAATCTACAAAGGCGATGTCCTTCGCGGTGGTGAGGGAGGTCGTTACGGAAATCCGAACCTATATTAGATATGCTGTTACTTGGGTTCGCGTAAAATACTCTATTAAGAGAAATTATATTATATTTATGTTATAAAAAGTTGACATGTGTTTTTTTTAGGAGTATAATGGTAAAAAAAAGAGGAGGAATATCAATGAAGAAAACTATTGCATTCTTATTAACACTATTGTTGGTTGTTCCTGTAGCAGCATTTACACTTGAAAGGAATACTGATCAACCTTATGAGGGGACGATGCAAACGTGCTACAGTACACAGACCACACGAACTTACACACATGAAGACTATATTCCTTCAAAGATTACCTATCAAGAAGGAAACTACGCTGGTACTTTATACTATGACAGTCATTACCATGCGAACTATAAGGTATACGCGCTTTTTAAAGGGGTCGTTTGCGATGGACCTGGAGCCTCTAGCTATGAGGTAGAAAAGTAGAACAATCAAAAAGAGAAGGCATTATGTCTTCTTTTTTTAGAGGAGATGACCATGAAAGAATTTCGATTTCACTTCACACGTGCGTGGCGCATGGGGCTGATTGTTTTATTGGCCCTTTTTGCGCTGCTTTTTTCTTCGTACCATCTGGTGACGCGCCTGCAACAGGATGCGTTTATCAGCTCCAATTTCGATTACGTGTACTTTCAAACCATATCCAATAACATAGGCGCAGAACGCCAACACTTACGGGAGAATTTGCTCATCCCTAATTTTTTGAAGGATATTACCGATGCGCATAAGGAAAAATACCCCGTCCTTCGGATGGATGATGCATTAAGCGAAGCATCCAGGGCTTTGCTTGTGGGAGATACCCAAAGGGCGATGGAGCATCTCCACACTTTTTATCGCATATATGAAGAAGAGTATGTGCCCAGTTTTGTGCGAAAAACAGAGAATATTCAGCAATTTGTCGAACTGACAGGTGAAGATTTGGGCCGGATGAAAATGCTGGAACAAGTCTATGCTTTGGGTTTTCCGTACGAAGATATGGACGTCTCTACCAATGGTGCCCATTTAGTCGAAGGGGTGACGAGAAATCTAATTGGGATTCCCTTTGCTCTTCTCATGGTGGTCCTTTGCACCTTTGTGCTGATTAAAGACGTAGACTCAACCAGAAAGGCCCTTTCTCGAATGCAACCGGTCATTCACTGGAAGCGCTTCGTCTATGAAGGGCTGTTCACCCTTGTCCTTTGGGTGAGCGTTTATGTTGTTCTCGCTTTGGTTTCCACTGTTTTAGGAACGCTTTTTGGCGGTGGAGCCGGCAGCTTTTCGTACCCTGTGGCCATGACTAACGGTAACACAGTGGAATTGTCGACCTTGGGTGGAGTCATTATCTCCCGTGGACTTCGCATGTTGCCTTCGGCTCTTTTTATGATTGGGCTGACGATTATTTTACGGGAAGTCGTCAAAGAAAAACGGGTCACAGCAATTGCCATCACGCTAGTCTCCATCGCCTTAACCACATGGGCATATAATATCAATTTGGATTTAGACTTTACGGGCGAGTTTCTTTTTCCTTTGCACTTGATCAATCCCTTTACGGCCCCCGGCACTGCACTCTTTCCAAAGGCGATGCGCTTGCCATGGTTTGGAATTTTGATTTTGTGTGCGATGTATTTTATCGCAGCGGTTTTTATTGCCGAAAGTGCGAGTTTTTCCAGGAAAATACAAGATTTTCAATTTTCTACAAAACGAATCAATGTGGAGAGAAAACTCCAGAAAGAACCAAGTACAATTGTGCGTGCCTTTCCTCAGTTCTTCTTTTCCTTGAAAAAACTATGGAAAAACCAATTGGTTCAGGCGGCGATTATCGTGGTCATTTTTGTCATGGGCATCTCCTACCTCGATGTGTTTACTACCTATCATGAGCTTCTCCTGTCTTCCGTACAATCGATGCGATCGGATGCTCAAATGTTTAAAGACAACAGTGCCAACACTAGCGATACCCATACCTATACCATGAACCGAGAAGCGGAAGCGCTTCTCGCCATGGCGGAACTCGCCAAAGAAGATACGCAAGAAGCGGTGCGCCAGTACATGGCGTGGCATAAGAGAAATTATGGATACAATCCGGATAGCGGTTCGGGAGAATCCATGGTTACCCATCGGATTGATCAACTGGTGTTTTATGACATCGAAAAGAAAAGCTATCCTGTTCATTTAAGTAAAGGACTTTTTCACCTTC
>CAMDZK010000170.1 GCA_945910665.1 uncultured Peptostreptococcaceae bacterium | reverse complement strand
TCCCTGTGGAAAACAAATCCTTGTAATAACGAAAATCCCAGGCTCCATCAATCCGTACACTTTGAATCATCACCATCACGATGGGATACAAAATAAAGAGGACCACAGACGCTGCCAATGCAATGGGAAGCGCGTGGTCTAAAAAGTTCAGAAAAAGGGAACGGCCTGCGTTCCCTTTCTTCGTCATCATTGTGCTTTGTCGCCCATGATTTCAACAAATCGTTCTAAGATTCCTTCACGCATAGAACCGAAAGTTGATAAATCCTGTTCGACGAAACGTTCTGACGGTACACCTAAATCGAAACCATCGACGCCAGGTTTAACCATTTGTGAACCGTCTTTTCCGTCGATTTCAGCAATCATTTCTTGATTGTCTGGACGGAGCATAAAGTTAATAAATTCTTGTGCTATATCAGATCCTTGGCCGCCTTTAAAGACTGCCACGCCTTCTGGAACCCATGGAATCCCTTCTTCAGGAAGAACGACAGAAATATTAAGTTCTTCTGATAAATCGGATGCAGATTTGTCGGCTGGAATAATTCCAACGGCAAATTCGCCTTCAGCAGTTAAATTCTTAGGATCTGAACCACGGCTTGAATAGTAAGGAATATTTTCGTTTAAGGCTTCAAAATATTTCCAACCTTCTTCTTCGCCCATCATTTCTAAGATGCCTTTAACAAAGGCATAGTTTGTACCAGAAATAGCAGGGTTGGACATCATGAGTTCATCTTTGTATTGAGGATCCGTTAAATCAGCCCAAGACGTTGGAACATCTAAACCACGTTCTTCGATTACATCGTTATTCACTAACAGTCCAACGATGGTAATTCCTTTAGAATACCAGTATCCATCTGGATCTTTGAATTCAGCAGGCACATCGGCAGCTTCAGGAACATCCGTTGTTTGTTCTAAAAGACCTTTTTCTTTCGCAGACATGAAAGCATCGAGTCCACCACCGAACCAAAGGTCAGCCATTGGCTCGCCACCTTCAGCTTCTACACGAGAAAGAACTTCTCCACTGGACATAGAAAGGAATTCTACGGCAGCGCCTGTTTCTTGTGTAAATTTTTCAAAGAGTGGCACATAGGAATCTGACGTTGCTACGACGTTCATCGTACGACCTTCAAAGTTTTTCGCGCCGGCCTCGGTCGCTTCTTCAGTTGCTGCGGCCTCAGTATCACCCGCTTCGGTGACAGCTTCTGTGATCGCCGCTTCTGTCGTTGTGGCTTCCGTAGTAACGACTTCCGTGGCTCCTCCATCTGTAGTACATGCTGTAATAATAAGCATAAGAACTAAAATGGGGAGTAGAAATTTTTTCGTTTTAATTGGTATTACCCCCTATAAATATAATTGAACTTATTATATACCCGAGACTGGACGATTTATGCGAAAATATTATTTGAAAATTTAAAGATAGAATTAATAAAATTTATAAATAAATTTTTGTACTTTCAATCCAATCGTGATACAATATGTACAGATATACAAACGGACAAATACTACATATAGTAGAGTCATGACGATTCTTGGAAACAGGTCCAATGCCTGTGCGGTCCCGCCACTGTAGAGAATGAAAATTCTAAGCCAGACACAAGTCCATGACCAAGCCCGTGTAACGGAAGATTACAAAACGGAGCGATGCATTTGCGTGCTCCTTACTGAAAGGAGTTTTTTTATGTCATTATTTCTAAAAGCGTGTCCCAGTTCCATCATCAAACGTGATGGAACGAAAATGCCCTTTGATACATATAAAATTAGAAGGGCGATCGAAAAAGCAGCGGACGCTACCCAAGAAGAGGGACTTGATCAAAACGCAATCGACGCCTTAGTGGAAGAAGTGGTTTCTGTCCTTCCAGAAAAAACACCTACGGTGGAAGGCATCCAAGACTTAGTGGAAATTGCCCTCATTCGCCATGGATTCAGTCAAACCGCCAAAGCTTATATTTTGTATCGCGCAAAAAGAAATGAACAGCGCAAAGAAACATCCGCTCTCATGACCATGTTTAAAGAAATCAGCTTTACGGATTCGATCGACGCAGATGTAAAAAGAGAAAATGCAAATATCGACGGCGATACCGCCATGGGTACCATGCTCAAATACGGTTCCGAAGGCTCAAAATACTTTGTGGATCACCATGTGCTTCCAGAAGAAATGGCAAAAGCACATGCGAAAGGCGAAATCCACATTCACGACAAAGATTTTTATTTACTCACAGAAACCTGCTGTCAAATCCCCTTAACCCAAATTTTCCAACAGGGTTTTTCCACCGGCCACGGGTACTTGCGCTCCCCGCAATCCATCCGCGCCTATGCAGCCCTTGCATGCATTGCCATTCAAGCAAACCAAAATGAAATGCACGGCGGACAATCCATCCCAGACTTTGATTATGCCATGGCGCCAGGAGTCCAACTCTCTTGGGAAAAAGCCTTAAAAGAAACGTTGACCCAGGCCCTTGTGCAAGAAGGTATGCTGATCGATCGAAGCGAGAAGGATATGGTTGATGCCGCTCTCTCCATCTCTCAGAGTGGATACATTTATGGAGAGAAAGACAACGAGAAGTCTCTTACTGAAAAAATTGCGCCCATCGTAGGAATACGGGGAGAAGCTTTGGCAAAATTTGTGTTATCCATCGTCGATAAAAAAGTAGAAAAAGAAACCTATCAAGCCATGGAAGCGCTCATTCACAATTTAAATACGATGAATTCTCGGGCTGGGGCACAGGTGCCTTTTTCTTCCTTAAACTACGGAACAGACACAAGTCATGCGGGAAGACTGGTCATGCGCCAGTTGTTAAAAGCGACAGAAGCAGGACTGGGAAATGGAGAAACGGCTATATTCCCCGTACAAATCTTCAAAGTAAAAGAAGACGTGAACTACAACCCAGAAGATCCAAACTACGATCTCTTTTTATTAGCTATGGAAGTGTCAGCAAAACGCTTGTTCCCGAACTTCTCATTCTTGGATGCACCCTTTAACGCCCAATATTATGAGGCCGGGAAACCAGAAACAGAAGTCGCCTACATGGGATGCAGAACTCGCGTCATGGGAAATGTGCACGATAAAGAAAAAGAAATCACCTACGGACGAGGCAACTTGAGCTTCACCTCCGTAAACTTACCGCGCATCGCCTTAGATACGAAAAAAGAAGAAGAATTTTTTGCCGTATTAAAAGAACGCATGGCTTTAGTTGCAGGACAACTTTTGCACCGCTTCCGCATTCAAGGGGCCAAAACGAAGAAAAATTATCCTTTCTTAATGGGTGAAGGCTTGTGGATGGATGCAGATACTTTGGGTGATGACGAACCTAT
>CAMDZK010000169.1 GCA_945910665.1 uncultured Peptostreptococcaceae bacterium | reverse complement strand
TATCCTAGAATTATATGTCACAAAGAAAAATTAAGAGAAAATGCTATTCGCTTGCAAACGCATTTAGAAAAAAGAGGAATAACACTTTTTGCCGTCACGAAAGTATTTGGTGCAGACCCCAATATTATTCGCATATTAGATGATGCAGGCGTTCATCACTTTGCTGATGCCCGCCTATTAAATCTTTCCCATATTGAAAAAATTCAAGGGGAAAGGATGCTCCTGCGCATTCCTATGCTCAGTGAATTAGAAGACGTCCTACGCTATGCTGATTTGTCGCTCCAATCTGATCTCAAAACCCTCCGCGCACTCAATGAATTGTGTGTGGAACGTGGTAAACAGCATAAAGTGCTTTTGATGATCGACTTGGGAGATCTTCGCGAGGGGATCTTTTCAAAGGACGAACTAAAGGAAGTGGCCAGTGAACTTGCCCTCATGCAAGGGGTACAATGGGTTGGATTAGGTACGAACCTCACATGCTATGGCGGTGTCTTACCTACGCGGGAATCATTAGAGAGACTTATCCAGTTGCGTGATTTCTTAGAAGAAGACTACAAGGTTGATTTACCAATTATTTCTGCGGGAAATTCTTCATCCCTCTATTTAGTGGACGAAGATTGGCCAAAAGAATTGAACCAATTGCGCATTGGAGAAGCCTTGGCTAATGGCACAGAATCGAGCTTTGGCAAAAACTTTATTGGTCTTCATGAAGATGTATTTACCATTGAAGCGCAAATCGTAGAATTAAAGGAAAAGCCATCCGTTCCAATCGGCACTAGAGGGAAGAATGCCTTTGGGAAAGAACCGGTTTTTGAGGATTACGGCATTCAAAAGCGGGCGATTATCGCGTTAGGAATGCAAGATACAGACCCTGAGGACTTGGTTCCGATTCTAGAAGGAGCGAAAATACTCGGTGCATCTTCTGATCATATGATTGTCGATATAACCCATGTACGTGATGCGCTGGATGTGGGGAGTATCTTAGCGTTTCGCACCAATTACCGCTCAGTATTGCGAGCGTATACGAGTGCATACGTTTATAGGGAAATAGAATAGCGTACAAAAAGAGGAGGCACATATGCCTCCTCTTTTTGTGGGGGAAGAGTGAATATTAGTCGAGAATTCGAACGCGTACGTTTCGAATTCCGAATTGGATTGCTTCGTCATAGGTAGAGACGAAAATGTCGATCTTACGACCATTGATTGCGCCACCAGTATCTTCAGCAGAAAATACACCATATCCTTCTACTTCGACAGTAGAGCCTAATGGGATAACACTTGGGTCTACAGCGATGACACCGAGGCGTGCAGGGGTTCCCATACGAGTGGTATCACCTACAGAAGGGTCATAGGCGGTTGCGGTGAAATCCATCCAACCACCGGCGTTTTCATAGCTTGGTTGAGAGTAGGTATCCCTCGTGCTCACCGTGTCACTTTCTGTATAACTTCCTGTGTAGCCTTCTGTTTCTGGTTCAGGTACTGGATATTCCATGGTACCCTCTTCAATGATTTCAGGGACAGGTTCTTTGACAATGGTTACTTCTGTCGTCGTGCCCATATAACGACCGTTGTACATCGTATCGATAACTTCAGTTCTTCGGAGACCATTTTCGCCTTCTTGAGCTACGCGTGTCTCATCGACGTACAAATCATCGGAAAGTCGGTATTCTGTTTCAAAAGCAATTTCTTCTTCTTGCGTATTGGATACTTTATCGGTTCGTTGAATATACACTGCCATACCGTCCACAATTTTAGTGTCCATCGAAGGAATCACTTTTTCATCTTCATGTAAAGTATATCCTTGCTCTTCTAATAGTTCAGCAACCGTTTCTGCGCTCGTGTTTAATGCTTGATAAGCATCCATGTAGTAGAAATCAATCGTGTGATCTGCTGTGAGCTCAATACGCATTGCATCAGTCACTTCTGTTTCTAAAGGTAGGTTGAGTGTTGCGCGATCGGTGAGTTGATATCCATTCTCCGAAAGAACTTCTCCCACAGTCGTCGCTTTCGTCGTAATGTTTTGTTCTTGTTCGTTGTATACGAAGACTAATTCTTTCTCTCGTGTGAGGGCGGCATAGGATGTAACTCCTGTTGTCAATAATACCGCAGCAAGAAGCATCACAAGAGAGTGTTTAATCTTACTTGGTTGATTCAAAATAATGTTCCTCCTTGTTCAAAATCATTATAATTATATGACTTTTGAAAAAAACGTCAAGAAAAGGGA
Source organism: uncultured Peptostreptococcaceae bacterium (assembly GCA_945910665.1). Taxonomy (GTDB): domain Bacteria; phylum Bacillota; class Clostridia; order Tissierellales; family Peptoniphilaceae; genus JAAYQA01. The sequence goes on along the minus strand of CAMDZK010000169.1, from coordinate 1,104 downwards.
AGACAAAAGATTGTACACTGGGACCATATGGGAAAAATCATTAGATGAATTGCACAAATATGACTATTTAGACATATTCCAATGATTTAAAAGCGTTGCAATCACAAGGTTACAAAAAGGTTACAAAAAAAAACATCAAAAAAGTCATAAATAAGAAGATTTAGACATAAAAAAGGGTGGAATCATGGGTAAGGGAGCATTTGATTCAAATTTTAAAAGAATGTTCAAGTACAAAAGAAATTAAACCATTATCTAAGACAATGAATGACAAAAAACGTTATTTTGAAAGATATTCCGAATTGTATAGGGCGAAAACTTATGTCATTGTGAATAGAGTACAATACATTTATCCGCTGATACCATTGAAAAAGGCACTGCATGTGCAGTGCCTTCGGTTAAGGAGCTTCTGTTACAACAGGTGCTTCTGTTACAGGTTCTGTTACAACAGGTGCTTCTGTCACGGGTTCTGTGACGACGGGAGCTTCTGTCACTGGTTCTGTTTCAGAGGTATCTGGTGCTTCAGTTTCAGATGTTTCTTCTGTTTCTGAAGTCTCTGGAGTTTCTGTTTGTGGACGATTATGCACACAGTATTCAGTAGGTGCTGTATATGCCCAATCCTCTGGAAGGATTCCTTCATTTTCTGATGGGATATAGAGATTCGGTCTCTTAATCATAATGCGTGAAATCACATTGGATGTGCGACAGTTTTCGCTTGCCAATAGATTGGTCGTGCGGTCTACGCGAACCAGTACGTGTGCATCACATTCTTCAACGGGCTCGGTTCCTTTGACAAAATATTCGAGCTCCACTGTGCCTCTTGAATCTTGTCGACATAAAGAGGTCGGTTTCTTTCCGCTTTGTGTGCATACTTCTGCTTCGACGATTCCGTCGGGCATTTCAAATTCTTTTGGTTCATATCCTTCATGCATTGAGCGCATGATATGTCCCCAGAAACGCACTGCATAGGAGGCAATTTCATCGATTGTAATATTCGGATTATCCGATCCAATCCAAACCGCGGAGGTCATGTAGGGAGTGAACCCTGCGAACCAAGAGTCTGTATTGTATTCTGATGTTCCCGAGGTTCCTGTTTTACCTGCAGTT
>CAMDZK010000168.1 GCA_945910665.1 uncultured Peptostreptococcaceae bacterium | reverse complement strand
GACTTAATTGCGTAATTTGATTGGTCGTTAAGCGGCCCACACTGACCCCAAGTTGTCGGAGTGGTTCTCCTGTCCAAATTTCTCGAAAGAGCGTTTTAACCATGTCGTAAATCATGCGGGTGCTGTCGGTGGCACTGTAGAGGGTTCGTTCGCGTCTAGCAGACACAAAGTCAAAATTTCGAAAGTGAACGCTCACCACTTGTCCATACATTTCATGGTCCCGTAGGCGCATGCATACGGTTTCTGTGAGCCCTAAAAGCACTAAGAGCGCTTCTTCTTCTGTTTCTACATCAAAGGATGTCGTCGTGGAATTTCCCACGCTTTTTGGGGGTGCTCCCTCGTTTTTCACCGTGGAGTTTTCAATTCCATTGGCGTATTCCCAAATGAGAAGTCCAGGTTTTTTGAGCCAATGGTAAATATAGTCACGGTCGAGTTTTGCTAAGTCCCCAATGGTATAGATGCCGCGTTCGTTGAGTTTTCTTTCCGTGCGGCGCCCCACCATAAAAAGGTCGCCCACAGGAAGAGGCCACATTTTTGTCTCCACCTCTTCTTTGTATAAGGTGTGTACCTTATCTGGCTTTTGAAAGTCTGAAGCCACTTTGGCTAAAAGTTTGTTATCACCAATCCCAATATTTACGGTAAATCCCAGTGTTTCTCGAACTTCATTGCGAATTTGGTGGGCAACCTCTCTTGCATCTTCATCTCCCTTGTAGTCAACAAAGACTTCATCCACCGAATACCGTTGCACATAGGGAGAGTAGTTGCGAATGAGTTCCACCATGGAATCACTGGCTTGACGATAGCGCTCGTAATTGGGTGGCACGCTCACCAATTGGGGACATTTTTGTTGGGCTGCATAGACGGTTTCCCCTGTGAGAATCCCAAACTTTTTTGCGGGAATCGACTTGGCGAGCACAATGCCCCTTCGTTTTTTCACATCGCCCCCGACAATGGCTGGAATGTCACGTAAATCCAATGTTTCTCCATGTTGTAATCGCCACACCGCCTCCCAAGAAAGGTATGCGGAGTTGACATCAATATGAAAGATTTTATGTTCCATCGCTCTCTCCTCCGCTTTTATTATATACGAACATACGTTCCATGTAAAGACCTTTTCTTCAATTGACAATTGATTTCTTTATGCTATAATGAAATAGCATTTCGGGATGTGGCGCAGTCCGGTAGCGTACAAGTATGGGGTACTTGGGGCCGCAGGTTCAAATCCTGTCATCCCGACCAAACTTCCATTTTTATGGAAGTTTTTTTATTGCAATAAAAAAGTGGCCGAAGCCACTCTTTCCTACTTTGATTCTTTTGCTTGGGTCACTACTTCTCTTGTGAATAAGAAGATGAGATAGCGAAGTAAGACATACGCCACAAATAATACAGCGATAATCGTCTGAATCAACACGACGGTTTTTAACCAAGGTACGGGTGTTCCCGCGTTCGCATTTAAAGCCATCATTTGTTTCGATGCAATTGCACTGATCACAAAGGGGAATGTAAAGGATGAAAAACTTGGGAAGAATGGGAGCTTCAAATACGTAATCGCTTTAAAGAGTCCAAAGAGGAACAAAACAGAAGCGAGAGCATATAATGCCCAAAGAAGTGTCATGTTTTTATTGGTGACACTTTGAATGTATCCAGCGACAATGAGGCTAGCAGGTGCCGCATAAATGGCTATAATGGGTTGCAACTGCACGGGAATATCTTTAAACGTGACATAACGCTTTGTCACGAGAACCAATAAAGCCAAAAGGGTAATGATTCCAAACCACACAAAAATGGTTCCTACCGTTTGCATACCAAAGGCAGGTGCGACAATAGAAGCCGCGACAATTCCCACGTAGACGATATAATAACTGGCAAATACTTTCGGCATTTCCAATTTGAAAATGAAATTGACCGTGAAGTAAATGATCAACAAAAGATGTAAAACGACAGCTACACACCATAAAACAAAGGCAAAAGTACCAGCAAAAGGTTTTAAATAGCCACTCGCAAGCATCAACGCCATAGGGAAAGTCGCTGCGATACTCGCCATAACTGGATTTTTCATGTTCTCTTTCAATGCGTCTGGAAATACAATAAATTTAGCGATTAATAAAAGAAGTAAAATACCTGCAACGATTCCAATCGCATAACGCAAATTTTCAGAATAGCTTTGTAACAAGTTGCCTAAGGCAAATAAGCTCAAGATGAGTCCACTCATAGGGAGTGGAATTTTTTTCAATAATTCTTTCATCGTATCCTCACTTTCTAAGCAGGCAGAAAAGAAGTACATGCGTACACATGCACCCCTTTCTTCCTCTACTGATTATTCAACATCAATTTTTCCGCCTGAATAAGAACCATCATCGTAGTTTTCATTCAGTTTAATTTCACTTGCATCGAGTCCGCGTTCTTCTAAACGCTTGATGATGGCTTCTTTGTTTTTATTTCTTTCAAAGGCATTCGTTGTTTGTTTTACGCCTTCTACCACTTCATACCATTTTGCAAAGGGAATTCCAATTCCAATTTCATTTGGAACCCAATCGGCAACTAAACGAGTACCTGGGCAAAGAAGAGATATATTGATATCGCCTGTGTTGTAAGGATACGTAGTCAAATCTTGACAAACGGCCTGTAAACCAACGGTACGTAAGTTGTTTGTGTATCCATTAAAATAACCATGGCCTTGAATTATGCGCATGATATTATAAGAACTTCCCACTTGAACAACCACATCGGGTTCTACTTCAAACATTTCTAAAGGCATGACAGCGACACCATAGGTTCTGTCTTCCATAAATTTCATGTCTTCGTTTATTTTTTTTGATGTTTCTACGTCTGCATAAATGCCTTTTTTATGGCGACCCACTCCACTCTCAATGGGTGGTGGAACGTCTGTAAAGTTGAGGGCAAAGGCTCCATTTGGACACCCTTGATTTTCCTTCGTGAGTTTCATCGACGTTCCTTTGCTCGCCAATTGAACGGAATTACAATATGTAACTTTTCTGTCTCTTTGTTCTACTGGGAAATTATCAAAAGATTCTTTGTCTTTGAAAAAGAGTACTCCCACAGGTTTACGATCCAAGTCTAAATAGGATTCAATCATCTGCACACTTTGTTTGATATCCATAACTTTCCTCCTTGTACTATTATAATTTCATTGTAGCACATAGTTTGTTATTTCTCAATATTAGACTATGCATTAATCCTATTTATGATATAATTAATAATTTTTATAATATAATTAATAATTTTTATAATATAATAAAACAGCCCTCTCGGACTGTTCAGAGTGTAGACAAACCCTAAATGTAGAGAAGTCGATCAGCTGGAGCTTC
>CAMDZK010000167.1 GCA_945910665.1 uncultured Peptostreptococcaceae bacterium | reverse complement strand
TTCTTCGACCATCAATACGTCTTCTTGAGGGGTTGCGTCAACTAATAAGATGTCAGGACGTTTTTCGCGTACTTGTTTGAATGCAGCAACAGTTCCTGGAACGGATTGGTTTACGACAATGGCTTTCATTTGTGGATCATCTGCCATTGCAACGATTTTAGAAATGGTCGTTTCTTGTTCATTCATGAAGTTGTCAGGATATGTATCATGAACAATCATGCCACCGTCAGAGGCTGAACCGTATTTTGCAATTGCCGCTTCTGCAGCACGGAGTTCGTCTTCTCCTTGGGATGCAGTACCGGTGATAACACCAATATGGAATTCACCTTCCGCAGCTGTTGCTTCAGTTCCTGCTGCTTCACTACCAGCAGCTTCAGTTGTTGTAGTAGCATCGCCCGCTGCTTCTGTCGTAACCGTTTCAGTCCCCGTATCTCCGCCTGTAGAAACCGAACATGCTGCAAGAGCAAAAACGGCAACGAGGGCTAAGAGAATGAGTAATCTCTTTTTCATAGTATCCTCCTAAATGAGCACGAATGTTTGTCATTCATGCATTGATTTACTTTATTATATTACTGCTGTATCTCTATGTCAATGAATTTTGCTAATAATGTGTTGTAATAAAATGATGGAGTTTTGGGTGGGAGTAGCAAATGAGGATTATTTCTGCGGACGCATTGAGCGATGGGCTGGAAATTCAAAGCTACGCTCTCACCCCGCCTCGTTACACTCGGTACCCCTTGCCCTGGAAAAGAGCGGGCAAATACAAGTAACCCATCGAGATGGAAGGGGCTTTTTTGTTTCGAATTCTGTCGCTAAATTTTGATTTTATTGGAGAATAAAATGTAAGAAAATAATACTTCAATGGCGGTCCATTGCATGTGATTTGAAAAGCATCAAATCGGCCAATTTTCGCATGGGACCTTCTACAGGTTTTTTACAAAACCTAGATAGGTGTCCAAATTTCGCTACGCCCATGAAATTGCATGCTTAGCAACACGATAAATGAAAAAAGGAAGAGGCTTTACGCTTCTTCCTTATCAGGTTTTCTTCCAATGATTGTGGTGCTTTGGATATAGTTTTTAATATTCAACCCGTAGTCCCACTTCATGGCGTACTCGTCTGTCACTTCACCTGGGATCAATACGATATCTTTAAATCCAGCAGATTCTATAATTTCTTGCAGTTCTCCCACCGGGAGTGCACCGCCGACTCAGGTGCCGTAAATATCTTTTGAGTCTCTCATCCCTTGGGTTAAGTCTTGTTTCAATGTAATATCGGAAACAAAAAACATTCCACCCGGAACCAATACACGATACATTTCTTCATACACTTTTTTCTTATTTGGTTCCAAGTTGATTACACAGTTCGATATCATCTTGTTGATTTTTTCATCTTCAAATGGCATGTCGATGAGCGATCCGACGACAAATTCGATGTTCTCCATGCCCTTTTTATCGCGGATGCGCTCCGCTTTTTTCACCATTTCTGGGAGCTTATCCATCCCGTAGAGTGTACCACTATCAGGGAATTTCATGCGAGCCATAAAAATATCCATCCCTGCTCCACTTCCCAAATCAAGAAGCGTTTCTCCGGGAAGCAACATCAGTTTTTCCAGAGGATTTCCACAAGATAATCCAGAACGCACATCTTCTGGCAAGCTTTGAACCATTTCCATGTCGTATCCCAAGGATGCGTATAAATCATCTGCATTGCCTGTGATCTCACGTTGACCGGTTACAATTTCTCGGTAAAAACGATCCACTTCTTCTCGTATTTGTTTATCTTCTAAAGGTTTCTTTTTCCAATCCATTTTACTCATATATATCATCCTTTCACGATGCCTGATATACTTCATTTTAGTCTTTATATTGATACTTGTCAATGTATTGAATAAAAAAAGCGCTCATTGTTTCCAATGAACGCTCCTCAATTATCCAAGCATATTTAATAACAATCCCGCTGCTACAGCAGAACCAATGACACCTGCTACATTGGGGCCCATGGCATGCATGAGCAAGAAGTTACTTGGATCTTCTTCCATCCCCAATTTATGCACAACACGTGCAGCCATGGGAACAGCAGAAACACCTGCGGCACCAATCATCGGATTGGTTTTACCACCAGAGAGTTTGTTCATAATCTTCCCTAACAAAACGCCACCAAAGGTTCCAATGGAAAAGGCAATGAGACCTAATACGAGGATACCAATCGTCTGCCCGGAGAGAAAGCTTTCTGCGGTCGCTGTGGCACCCACGGTTAATCCTAAGAGAATCGTCACCGTATACATAATCGTATCTTTTGCAGCTGTGACTAAATGGGGAACCACACCACTTTCTTTTATGAGATTCCCTAACATCAGCATACCCACCAAAGAACCGGCGGAGGGAACGAGTAGGATAACGACAATTGTGACGACGATCGGAAATAAAATTTTCTCTTTCTTCGACACATTGCGCAAGGTCACCATTTTAATTTTTCTTTCTTTTTCCGATGTCAAAAGCTTGATAATCGGAGGTTGAATTACAGGCACCAGCGCCATATAGGAATAAGCGGCGATGGCAATTGCTCCTAATAAATGGGGCGCCATTTGCGAAGTCAAATAAAGGGCTGTGGGACCATCGGCTCCTCCGATGATTCCGATAGAAGCTGCTTCTTGCGGGGAAAATCCCAGTACGAGCGCTCCCATAAATGCGAAGAAAATGCCTAGTTGTGCTGCAGCACCTAATAGCATACTTTTTGGATTTGCAATGAGTGGCCCAAAGTCTGTTGCCGCACCCACTCCCAAAAAGATGAGAGGTGGATAAATCCCTAGTTTTACCCCTTGATACAAGTAATATATAAGTCCACCTTCATCGGTCATCCCCGTAAGAGGTAAATTCGCCAAGAGCATACCAAAGGCAATGGGAATGAGTAAATACGGTTCATATCCTTTTGCGATTGCCAAGTAGATAAATAAGCACGCGATTCCAATCATGAGAACACTCATGGGAGTCAAGGCCATGATACCGCTGGATCGTACAAAATCCAGAACCATATCAATCATTATCGCACCTCTATTTCAATGTATAGAGAGGTTGTTCCGCATCGACGTTTTGACCTTCCGATACGAGAATTTCTCCAACGACACCGTCTCTTGGTGCAACAATTTCGTTTTCCAATTTCATTGCTTCTAAAATAAGAACCGTTTCACCCGCTTTGACGGATTGTCCATTTTTAGCGATGATTTTCCAAATGTTTCCTTGGATGGGCGAATTGATTTCTTCTCCACCGGCAATAGGTGCTGCTGATTTTTCAACGACAGGCTCAGATTTTTCAACAACAGGTGCTTTTGGTGCTGTGCCTTCTGC